>JACQXP010000401.1 GCA_016208645.1 Candidatus Methylomirabilota bacterium
CAGCGCGATGAACGCCGGGTCCTCCTCGTTCACCGGCTTCATCTCATCCACGGGCATGACGATGGCGCTGAGATAGCCTTCGGTGTTGGTGTACTGGAGCGCGGTCGCGCGCATCTCGCCCTGGAGGAGGAGCTGCTCTTCCCCACCAGCACCCAGGTGGCGGTCTTCCTGTCCATGGACGTGGGGGGCCTCTTCGCCCTCGACTCGGTGCAGGTGAAGGTGGATGACCAGGTCGGCGCAATCTCCGTCCACCTCGTGTGCGGGGTATTCGGCACGCTGGCCGTCGGCCTGTTCGCCCAGGATCTCCTGCCCAACACCACGGGCAACGGCCTGTTCTTCGGCGGCGGGACGAAACTTCTGTGGGCCCAGCTTGCCGGCGTTGTCGCCGCCGGGGTTTTCACCTTCGCGATCTCGCTGATCGTCTGGGGCCTCATGAAGGCCACGATCGGGATCCGGGTGAGCCCCGAAGAGGAAATGGAAGGCCTGGATGTTGGCGAGCATGGCATCACCGCGTACCCGGACTTCCAGTTGGCCGCTACCATCCGGACGCCTGGGGCGGCACGAGTCAGTGGGGCAGAGGCCGTGGCCCTCGAGCCCAGTTTTGTCAGGGCCAAGGTCCCCTCGGCCTGAGGGGGCATTCCCGGTCGAGCGGGCGGGACAGGCGACGACTCCGCCATGGGCTCGCCTCCCCCGCCCGTGTCCCGCTGCCGTTCGCCATGAGGGGTCCTGAGGGGAGCGCGAAACCGCGGGGACAGGGAGGCTCTGCCGTGCCACGGGCGATCCTGGTGGTTGATTCTGACGAGGACCACCGCGCGCTCCTTCGGAGGACGCTGGCCGGCAACGGCAGCCAGGTGGTCGGCGAGGCCAACGATTCTGAAGAGGCCATGCGTCAGGCCGCCATGACGAGTCCCGATGTAGCAATCGTGGCGGCCGCCCTGGGACAGGGCGACGGAATTCACCTGGCCGGTCGCCTTGCCACCGAGCACGGGATTCCCGCAGTCCTCCTGACGTCTGCGCCCGATCCTGCGGCCATCGCCAGGGCGATACAGGCCGGCATGATGGGAATCCTGGTGAAGCCGGTGGAACCGGCCACCCTGCGCGCGATGGTCGAGGTGGCGGTGTGCCGCTTCCAGGAGATCCTCGCCCTGCGGCGGGAGGCGGAGGCGCTCCAGAGAACGCTGGAGGCCCGCAAGGTGATCGAGCGGGCCAAAGGCCTGCTGATGGATATGGAGGGGATCTCGGAGCACGAGGCCTTCGCCCGGATCCGCCAGAAGAGCATGGACACCGGACGGCCCATGGCCGAGATTGCCCGGGCCATCATTCTTGCAGCCGAGGTCAGAGGGCGATTCCGCTGATCTTCAGTGTCCGGGAGACTTTGACCCGAGAATTCTGACTCAAGAGAAACAGTCCTGGTGGACAACGCGGTCCACCCCTCAGGCATAGGCGCCTGCCAGCGGCAGGCGCCTATTTTTTTGCCCGGATGCAATCGTTATGGACGAGATGAAGCAGATGCTCCAGCAAATCCTCGAACAGAACAAGACGCTCCAGAAGGACTGGGAGTGGTCCGGCCACGTCGTGACCAGCTACAACTACAACTTCAACAACCCCAAGAGTCAGGCGAATCGCCTGCGGGTCTTCGACGAGAAGGCCAACACCTTCCGATTGAACTCGGCGGAGCTGAACGTCGGCAAGCCCAGCACGACGGAGTCGCCCTGGGGGTTCGGCCTGACCCTGAACCTTGGTACGGACGCCGAAAAGATCCACTCCGCCGGCCTGGGCCTGGCTTCCACCGACAATCCCCTCGACATCCAGCAGGCGTTCGTGACCTACAAGTGGAATGTCGAAAACGGCGTGGACTTCAAGGCGGGGAAGTTCGTGACCCTGCTCGGCCAGGAAGTCATCGAGAGCCCCAACAATTTCAACATCTCCCGCTCCCTGCTCTTCGGCTTTGCCATCCCCTTCACCCATACCGGACTGCTGGTGAGCTACCCGGTCGTGCCCGATCTCTTCACCACCACTGTGGGCGTCGTGAACGGCTGGGACAACGTGGACGACAACAACGACGGGAAGAGCCTCACCTGGCAACTTGCATTGACGCCCCGGAAGAACCTGACGATCCTGGCCAACGGGATCTACGGTCCAGAGCAGGCCAGCAAGACCTCGCCGAAGCGGACGGTGGGTGATCTCGTCGTCAGCTACAAGCCCATCGAGCCGCTGACGCTGGCGCTTAACCTGGATCTCGCGTTCGAGGACCGGGTCCCGCTGACCGGCCTGACGAAGGACGCCTACTGGTACGGCGTGGCGGCCTATGCCGGCTACGATCTGACCGACCGGTTGACCGTGAGCCTGCGGGGCGAGTATTTCGTGGACGAGGACGGCGCGCGCACCGGGACCTCCGCCGTCAATACCGCCACGGGCCTTTCCGACCGCCTGAACCTCTGGGAGATCACGACCACCCTGAAGATCAAGTTGCGGGAGAAGCTCTTCGCGCGGCTGGAATACCGCCACGATCAGGCCGCGGGACGGGTCAAAACGGCCTTCGACAAGAAGAACGGTACCTTCAACCGGGGACAGCAGGATACGGTCGGCGTGGAGCTGTACTATCAGTTCTAGACGCCCCGCCCCCCTTGCGGCTGCAAGTTGAGCAGAGATGCAGCGGAAAAAAGAAAGCGGACGGCCGGGGAAGCGTGGCCCCGGCCGTCCGCCTGGTGCGAAGTCCCCGAGGAAGGTCAAGCGGCCTTCTTGAGGACCTCCCGCTCTGCCGCCTCGCGGGATCGCTCCTCATGTCGCCACCCGTACGCAACAGCGGCAATGACCACCGCCAGGAGTAGAATCCCTCCGACTAACGAACCCATCCCCGGCACAAACTGCAGGAACAGGCCTTCCATGTGTCTCACCTCCCTTCGGGCTATCCAGGGCCTCCCCCCTTCAGAGAGGAGGAGCGCGTGTGACTCGCCTCTGCCAACAACTTAGAGCCAGAACGCCCGCCCTGCTGTGACAGGTGTCACACAATTTCCCGGGGAATCTGCGAGAGGAAGGTTTAGACCTGGGTGGGCGGCCAGTCCGGCACCAGGGCTTGTAGGCGAGCTTTCTGAATGAGGAGGCTTCGACCTCGCTGGCGCACGATCCCCTGTCGTCTCAATCGCCCGAGGTGGCGGGTAACGGTTTCCCGGCTGGTCCCGATCATGTCGGCGAGTATCTGATGGGTCAAGGGGAGGGCGATGGCGGTTCCCGCGGCCTCCTCCACGCCATGGGCCGCGGCCAGCTTCAACAGCGTGAGGGCGAGCCGTTGGAAGGACCACTTGTGGCTGGACTGTCCACGGTCGAGGGCCATCCCGGCCAGATGCCGTGACAGGACCCGGATGAAATTGAATCCGATCCCGACATCAGGATGTAGAGGGCGTCGGGCATGTCTCCCGGCGCGAAGATGGTGCTCCCCCTGGGGAACCGCCGTTCGGGACAGAACCGTGCAACCTCTTCCCGCTCCTTGGAGGAGAGGCCCTCCCACAATTCAGCCGCCGAAGCCATCGGAACACGCCTCGCAACCTGCCGGGCAGACGGGCGCCGCACGCTGGAAAAGAGGCGGCGTGTCAGGCGCCCTTACTGGCCAGCCAGCCCTTGAGCTTCTCGGTCCGGATCACCATGAGGCGACCCTGCTTGGACAGGAGGCCGTCGCGGCGCAGTTGATTCAGGTAGGAGGTGACCCGGACGCGGCTGGCCCCGATCATGCTGGCCAGGGTCTCGTGGGTCACCGGCACCGTGACGAGCGTGCCCTGCGGGGTCGGCGCCCCCAGATTGTCGGCCAGCTTCAGGAGCAGGTGGACCAGGCGCGGACGGGTCCAGCTCTGCGCCAGGGCCGCCAGATCCCGCTCCGTCGTGAACAGCCGGTCGGAGATGAGCCGGATGAAGTTCAGGCCGCACAGGGGAGAGGCGTGCAGCAACTCCAGGAACGTGGCCCGGGACATGATACCGACCCGAACCTCATCCACCGCGACGGCATCGAACGGCCGCCGCTCCACCGAGAAGAGGATCTCGCCGAAGACATCCCCAGGCCGGAAGACATTCAGGATCCGCTCCGCACCGCTCTCCTCCAGGGACACCAATTGGACATGGCCCACCTCCAAGAGGTAGAGGAACTCCGGGCGATCCCCCGTCGAGAACACCCGTTCCCCGCGGCTGAAGCGCTTGCGAATACACGCCGCGATGGCGTGCTCGCGCTCTCCGGCCGAGAGCCCCGCGAAGAGCCGGTTCGCCTCGACGGGGATCCCCGGGTCCCCGACGGAAAGTTTGGTTCTGCGTGCCACGCGAGACCTCCCGTTTCCTCTTCGAATAATATAGCACGCTTTCCGTTCCAGTTATGTTCCAGGTTTGACAGGAAATTTCCAGCCACAGGTGTCAGGTGCAGCGGAAGTCCGCCAGGAAAGGAGTAGTGTACGTAGTGTCATTCCTCCATTCATTGCGGGCAGGTCGCGGGCGATCCAGCGTCAACACTGTGCAGGTGGAGCGCCTTGTCAGAACGGACATCCCGATGCCCCGCCACCGGGTCAGCGTAACCTTTTCCCTCTCGGCCAAGCAGGTGGAACTCCTCGACCGATTGGCCCAACGCACCCATGTCCCCAAGAGCGTCTACGTGCGCAAGGGTGTGGACTTCATCCTCAGGAAATACCGCGGGGTGTTGCAGGGAGCCGGGCCGGCGGCAGCAGCGGATAACGAGAAGCGGTGAATGGAGGCGTGGCAATGACGGCCCGCGGGTGACTCCTGGATCCGTGGCCCTGGAGATCTTGCGGTGCGGGGCAAACCACATGGCAACGGCCTCCCGAGACGAGGGCGAGGTCCAGAGCGGCCTGATGCTTTCGGGGAGGCGACGCGGGGAGCCGCGAAGGAGGCTGGGATGAGCGCAGAGGGCTACATCAATCGGTGGTGGCGGGTGGTGGGCGCACTCTTGATGAACCTGTCTCTGGGCTCACTATACGCCTGGAGCATCTTCGTCGCGCCCCTGGAGAAGGAGTTCGGCTGGACCCGGGCGGACACCTCGTGGATCTTCACGATTGCGGTGTTCGTCTTCGGGATGTCCTTCGTCATCGCGGGGCGCCTCCAGGACAAGCTGGGTCCCTTCAAGATCTCCGTGATCGGGTCCATCGGGCTCAGCCTGGGGTTCATCCTGGCCAGCTTTACGAACAGTCTGCCCTGGATCTTCTTCACCTTCGGGGGCATCATGGGGTTCGGCAATGGCTTCGGCTACGCGACCCCCATCCCCGTCCTCTCCAAGTGGTTCCCGGATCGGCGCGGCCTGGCGGTGGGTTTGGCCGTGGCCGGCTACGGCGGCGGCTCGGCCATCCTGGCCTTCATCGGCCCGCCCATGCTGACGGGCCTGGGGTGGCGGGGCACCTTCCTCTGGCTGGGGATCGGGTTCTTCGTGGCCACCATGATCGGGGCCTTCATGCTCAAGAACCCGCCGGCCGGGTACAAGCCGGAAGGGTGGGTTCCGCCCCCGCCGACGGCCAAGGTGGCTGCCACGACCTATGACTATCCCCCCTCGGAGATGGTCAAGACCCCCCAGTTCCCGCTGATGTGGATCGGCTACTGCCTGGGCACGGCGGCCGGCCTGATGACCATCAGCCAGTTGATCCCCTTCGCAAGGAGCGTCGGGTTGCCGGCCACGGCGGCCACGTTGACGCTGCTCATCGGGGCCGTCGGTAACGCCGGGGGCCGGATCTTTTCGGGGTGGCTGTCCGATGCGATCGGCCGCCTGCAAACCCTCCGCCTGATGATCCTGGCGTCGGCGGTCGGGATGTTCGTCCTGGCCAACCTTTCCGCCATCGGGCCCATCTACGTGCTGCTCTTCGTGGTGTACTACTGCTACGGGACCTGCCTCTCGGTGTTCCCGTCCACCACGGCTGACTTCTTCGGAACGAAGAACCTGGGCGTGAACTACGGCTGGATCTTCACGGCGTGGGGCGTGGCCGGGATCGTGGGCCCCATGATCGCCGGGTACATGTTCCGGACGTACAAGGTCTACACCGGAGCCTTCTACACGGCGGGCGTCCTTGCCGTGATCTCGCTGGTCTGCATGATGATCGCCAAGCGGCCGGAGCCCGTGACCGCCAAGGCCACGGCGTAGCCTGAATCACCGGCAGGAGCAGAAACAACGAGGCCGACCCCACTGGAATCCGCGGGTCGGCCTCGTTGTTTTCCCCGTGGTGCCACGGAAGCAACAGCTCCGCAAGCCGTCGTGCCGGGGAAAGGCAGGCGTACCCTTATCCGCCCGTCGAGGCTCCACGGAACCCCGTGACCAGACACCCCGTCGCCCTCAGACGGATCCCCGGTCCACCATTCGGGCCACCGGCTCTCCTCCACGGGATCCGTATCCCGCCCCATCATGCAGCGGACCTCCAGCCATCCGAGCAGAACCGCCAGCAACAGGAAGCAGCCGAAGACTCCCCAGTCTGCAGTGGCCATGACCGCTCCTCCTCCGGGCACACTCTCCACCCGGTTGTCATGAGTATCGCCCCGGCTGGAGGATTGGTCTGTCTCGCGGTCTACAGGAGACCGGAGTATTTTTGATGCAGATATGACAGAGGGCCAGGCTCGGAGGGAGCACCTCGCGGCCTGCCCCGATGGCCCGGACCGATAGGCAGTCTGTGCCCCCTCTTCCCCGAACGGCGTCCCAGTTGCCCCTCCATCTTTCCTCGTTGACAGGCCGGGTCGGATTCAGTAGCGTGACCCTGCCTTGTCGGGCCGCCCTCGTGGCCCCAACGTCGGAGGAACACGGACCTCATGGAGCAGCCCCCCCAACCGGTGCAGTTCCCCGGCCGGATCAGCCGCCGGCTGAGCCTGGCATTAACCGCCATCATCGCCATGGTGCTCTTGGTCGGGGGGATCTCCCTCGCCTTGGCCATCAGAATCTTCTGGATCAACGAAGCCGTTGACCGGGAAAACTCCCACATCCAGATCACCGACCAGATCCAGACCACGTTCCAGCGGATCAGCTTCGAGCTCCACCAGATGCACGCCGCCGGGTGGTTCGACCGGAAGGAGGACGTTCAGAGGCTGCACCAGGGCCTGACGCGCCAGCTTGAGATCTTCCGGGATCTGCACCGGGAGGAGGAGAACTTCCCCGAAGAACAGCAGGAACTGGCACTCTTCGCCGACTTGCGTGAATCGGTGGCACACTTGCGGGCGCTGACCGACCGCATGCTGGCCACCCCGGGCCGCAGTTGGCGCCTCGGTCCGATGGATCTCGCC
This sequence comes from Candidatus Methylomirabilota bacterium, assembly GCA_016208645.1. Taxonomy (GTDB): domain Bacteria; phylum Methylomirabilota; class Methylomirabilia; order Methylomirabilales; family 2-02-FULL-66-22; genus 2-02-FULL-66-22. Next base: position 7,246 of record JACQXP010000401.1, read on the forward strand.
CAACTGAACGTCACGTCCCACCAGGTGGCCAGAAAAGCTGAGGACCTCAACAAAATCCATCGCCTCAAGGTGGCCCGGCTGCTCCAGGCCAGCCAGGGCATGATGCGAGCCATCGTGGCCCTGTACCTGGGCTTCCTCCTCGTGGGCGGCGCGCTCGTCGCCGTGGCCAGCGCCGTCTTCACCCGCGGAATCGCGGCCCCCCTGAGGGCCCTGGCGGATGCCGCCCTGGGGATCGCCGAGGGCCGCCTGGAGGAGCGGGTGGCGGTCCGCTCCCCCAACGAGATCGGCCAGCTCTCGCACGCCTTCAATGTCATGGCCGACCGGCTGCAAGGTCGAGAGCGGGACCTGCGGGGCGCCCACGATCAACTCGAACAGAAGGTGCGCGAGACGCAGACCCTGTACCGGATCGGCACCGAGATCCTGGGCCTGCACCAGTTGGACCGCATTCTGCAATCGGTGGTGGAGAAGGCCCGCGAGCTCCTCCGCAGCGAGGCGGCCGCCCTCTGCATGCTGACCCAGGAACAGGACGAACTGGTTGCCGTGGCGACCAGCGGCCCCGCCGATGCCTTCCGATCGGCAAGCCCGCCCGCGACCCGGGATCTGCGGGCCGGACGGACCGCGGCAACCCCCGGCGATCTGGAGGCCCACATACCGCGCTGCGCCGTCATAAAGCCGGAATTCCTCCGGGCCCACCTCGCGGCGCCGGTGCGACGGGGGGATACGGTCATCGGGATGATCTGCGTCTGCAGCCGGGACGCCCGAACCTTCACGGCCGCCGAACGGGACCTCCTCAGCGGCCTGGCGACCCAAGCGGCCATCGCCATCGAGAACGCCAGGCTCTACGAAGAGGTCCGCAGCCTGGCCACCCTGGAGGAACGGGAACGCATCGCCCGGGAGATGCACGACGGCCTGGCCCAGGCCCTGGGCCTCCTCCACATGAAGCTGCGCCGCGCCGAGGAGCAGTCGGCCGCGGCCGGGCCCGCCCCGACCGCCGACGGCCTCCGCGAGATGGCGGCCATCACGGCGGGCGCCTACGAAGAGGTGCGCCAGTCCATCTTCGGCCTCCGGACCATGGTCTCCCGGGGGCTGGGGCTGATTCCCACCCTGACCGAGTACCTCCACGAGTTCAGCGCGCAGAACGGGATCGCCGTGGAACTGGAGGTGGCCGACGGCCGGCCCATCCACCTCTCCCCCGCATCCGAGGTGCAGCTCATCCGGATCATCCAGGAGGCCCTGACCAATGTCCGCAAGCACGCGGGGGCCCGCTACGCCTGGGTCCGCCTCCGTCGCGAGGATCCCTGGGTGCAGGCGGCTATCGAGGATGACGGTCGGGGCTTCGAGCCGGCGACCCTGACCTCACCCGGGCGGCTTCACTTCGGCCTGCAGACCATGCGTGAGCGGGCCGAGGGCCTGGGCGGAAAACTGGAGATTGATTCGACGCCGGGTCGCGGCACCCGCATCATCGCTACCTTGCCGGGAGAGGCCTACATCAATGAAAAATTTCAAACGGACAACTGACAACGGAGCATCCCGCCGCACGCTTGCAGTTGGCCGGTTGTCAGTTGTCAGTTGTCAGTTTTCCATTGAGAGAAGTCGATCATGAACCCGATTCGCGTCCTGCTCGTGGACGACCACGCCTTGTTCCGCAGGGGGATCGCCAGCATCCTGGCCGGGGAGCGCGGCTTCGAGGTGGTGGGCGAAGCCAGCGACGGCCTCGGGGCGCTGGAGCGGGCCCGGGAACTCATGCCCGACGTCATCCTCATGGACATCTTCATGCCCGGCGCGAACGGGCTGGAGGCAACCCGGCGGATCAAGGAGGCGCTGCCCTACGTCAAGATCGTGATGCTGACCGTCTCGGAGGAGGATCAGAACCTTTTCGAGGCGATCAAGAGCGGCGCCCAGGGGTACCTCTTGAAGAAGATCGAGCCGCAGGAACTCTTCACCATGCTGAAAGGGGTCGTCCAGGGAGACGCGCCCATCTCCCGCGCCATGGCCGCCAAGATCCTCGGGGAGTTCGCCCACCAGGCGCGGCAGGCCGCCGCGCCGTCCTCGCCGGCCGCGAATCTCAGCCCGCGCGAGAAAGAGGTGCTGGATTTGGTCACCCAGGGCAAGAGCAACAAGGAGATCGCCGCCGCCCTGGCCATCGCCGAAAACACGGTCAAGAACCACCTCAAGAACATCCTGGAGAAATTGCACCTGGAGAACCGGGTGCAGGCCGCCACCTTCGCCCTGCGCGAGGGTCTCGTCCAGAAGCCGCCCGGGAAGTCCGGCTAACCCCTCCCCCATCTGGAACGCGCCTTGCCTCTCACAGACCGGTGAACGACCGGCGATGGTCGCAAGACAACGGTCCGCGGATGGCGGACGAGGAGGGAACACCATATGGCGTTGATCGAGCCGAAGGGCGGAGTCACGGTGGACAAAGAGCCGTTCCCGGGCACCCAAATGCCCAAGGGCGGGGGCTACGTGCTCAACCCACCAACCCCTCAGGGACGTTGGGAGGTTTCCGTCTACCAGTTCTCCCCCGCCACCGTCGTGGTGAGGCAGGGGGAGCGGGTAACGCTGGAGATGGTCGGGATCAATGGGGCGAAGCATAGCGTGCACATGGTCAGTGCAGAAAAACGGAAGGTGGCTACCATAAGACGGAGACCTCGACGGCCCGCGGGTGCCATCCTAGCAGCCCTCTCCCTGATAACGATGGTCCCCATCGTCAGCGGGGAGGGGAACCTGCCCCCGGGGGACCCAGGCCAGGGTGAGGCCCTGTACCGGCAGTATTGCGCCGTCTGCCACGGGGCGACCGGCGAGGGAGACGGGCCGAATGCGCCCTTCCTGGAGGATGATCGGCCCAGGGACCTGACCGACGCCCGGTACATGGCTCGCCTCAGCGACCGAGACCTCACCGAGGTGATTCGCGGCGGGGGA
>JACQXP010000402.1 GCA_016208645.1 Candidatus Methylomirabilota bacterium
CCCTGGACGGCCGCGTCCTCTTTCCGGGCGTGGAGAAGGTCGCGGATCTCCCCCCGGACCTCTGTGAGGGTGCGATCCTTGAACTTCTCCCGATTCGCCTCGAAGTACTGTTGGATCTCTCCTTCCTCGACCCGAATCTCGGACTCGTGGAGCCGCTGCTCCACGTCGTGGATGCCGATCTCCTGCGTGGCCTCCCGCATGGCCCGGGTGAACATCTCCCGGGCATCCAGCCGTCGCTCCCGCGCCCAGCGCTCTAGCACGGCGTGTACGGCCATACTTAGAACCGTCAGGTCAATGCCTTCAGGAGTCCGCATCGTCGCCTGCTGGTCGGGCGGCGCCGTCCGCCATCGTTCCAGCAGTGTCTCCCTGGTGATGACCCCCCCGTCGTATGCCGCCACGATGTTCCGGTCCGCATGGTTTCCCCGCCCCCAAGAGGACCGTAGGACCAGCCCGGTGCCCACAGCCAGGAGCACCACCAGGCCCGCCACCACCCGCGACCGCCACCGGGGCCGCTTTGTCCTGATCTCGGGATCATTCGCCATTCGATATTCCTTGTTCGATATTCGACATTCAACGGTACTGGCTCGTGTCAGCCACCTCTATGCTTTCGAGGTGTCACACTATCGAATCGCGAATGGTGAACGACGAATTTCGAACCTGCCCTGGGCCCCTCCCGTGGGTCTCATCGCTTCCGCTGCCGGTTAGTAGGCAGACCGGAGCCAACCAGTGCGCTTGTCCACCAGGAGCTTCTCCACCAAGGACCCGTCTTTAGTCACGATCGGGGTTTCGTAGCTATGCCATCCGCCTGACCCGGAATCACCCGTTATGCCCCTGGAACGGGCAGTGCCGTCAAACCTTGAGCTGATAGTCCTTGCCCACGGGCCGGCTGGTGTCTACGAAGAGCCGCCCGTCCGGGCCCACGCCGATGTAGTACACATCGAGATCGCGCGGGGCGGGCGGCCGCCACACCTTCCCGAACGTATCGAACACGCTCCCGTGGCAGGGGCAGTGGGAGTGCACGAACTTGAACTCGCCATCGGCCGGCCCGTAGGGCCCGATGGTGCAGCGGAGGTGCGTGCAGATGGCGGAGACGGCCCGAAATCCATCCGCATCGCGGAACACGTTCACCCGGGGCCCCTCTAGGAAGGTTAAGCTGCCCACCGGGTACTCCTCCGGCGTCCCCAGCTTACTGACGGGTGGCGCCTCATAGACGACGTTCGGGAACAAGAACCGGACATTAGCCAGGGCCGGCCCGACGAGGGAAGTGAGGAAGCTGAGCCAGCCCACCCCCAGCAGCCACCGCCTCCCCCGGTCCGGGCCCCCTTGCGCCCTGGATGTTCCCTGCTCCGAAGTCTCCATGTCTCCTGCCTCCGACAAGCCTTGAAGCGACCGCTCATCGAACCGTCCTCATGGGAGGCGGCGGAGGCTGACGGCCGCGTGCCGTCTTCCGGCGCGGCGCCATTCGACCTCGACACGGTCACCCACCTTCAGATCCGCCAGGGTCAGGCCCCTGCAGCCTTTCTCGTGTCCGAGGAGGTCCTGCGGCTCGCACCGCGGCGCGGCGACCGCGGTCTGGGGATCGGTCCAAAGCGTGATCCGGCGTGGCGCCTTGCCTTTGCTGGCCTCCACCAGAACCAGTCG
>JACQXP010000118.1 GCA_016208645.1 Candidatus Methylomirabilota bacterium
GGCCGGGGGCCGCAATCGGCTGGAATTGGCGCGACCCGGATCCCGTCCGGCAGACGCGACGTGAGCCGGCGGGTCCCTGAGGATCTCCAGCCTCTCTTGCCTCGTCCGTTTTCCCCGTCTACACGAGACACCGGTGAGGGGTCTGTCGGAAGCTTCCAATGCAAAACCGACAACCGACAACGGACAACCGGCCAAGTGAAGCAATGCAGAGAGTTGACCGGTTGTCAGTTGTCCGTTTGAAATTTTCCGTTGAGCGAATTTCTTGACTGCGGCATGGATCAAGCGGTGGAGATGACCGACGGCGACGGAACCAAGGACGGACAGCCGGTCCGGGTCAGCCTGGTGAATCTGGGGTGTCCGAAGAACCAGGTGGACGCCGAGGTCATGCTCGGGCAGCTCGCGGCGGCGGGGTACCAGATCGAGGAGGCGCCGGAACGGGCCGACCTGATCGTCGTGAACACCTGCAGCTTCATCCAGGAGGCGAAGGAGGAATCCATCCGGACCATCCTGGAGGCGGCCGCGCTGAAGCGGACGGGCCGCTGCCAGGCCGTGGTGGTGAGCGGGTGCCTGGCCCAACGCTACGGGCAGGAATTGCCGGCCCTGCTGCCCGAGGTGGATGCCTTCGTCGGGACCGGCGAATTTCCCCGCATCGCGGACATCGCCGCCGCCACCCTCCGGCGATCCGCCGGGGACCGGACCTGGGTCACGGGCCACACGCTGGCCGAGGCGCGGCGGCTGGCGGCCGCGGGGGTCCGCGAACTCATCCTGATCTCCCAGGAGACCACCGACTACGGGGGGGATCGCGGCGAGACGCACGGTTTGATCCGGCTGCTGGAGGGCCTGCTGGACATCCCGGCCTTCCGCTGGATCCGCCTGCACTACCTGTATCCCACCCGGGTCACACCCGAGCTCATCGCGCTCCTGGCGTCCGAGCCGCGACTCTGCCGGTACCTGGACATGCCGCTGCAGCACAGTGACGGGGCCGTGCTCAAGGCCATGGGCCGCGGCGGCGACGAGCAGAGCCTCCGGCGACTGGTGGAACGGGTCCGGCGGGCCGTCCCCGACCTCACCATCCGCACCGCCTTCATCGCGGGCTTCCCCGGCGAGACCCCGGCGCAGTTCTCCCGCCTCCTCCGCTTCGTCGAGGCAATGCGCTTCGACCGGGTGGGGGTCTTCTGCTACTCGGATGAGGAGGGAACACCCGCCGCATCCCTGGGTCCCAAGGTTCCCCGCCGGGTGGCCGAGGCGCGGCGCGCGCGCCTGATGGCCGTCCAGGCGGGGATCGCCGAGGAGCAGGGACGCGCCCTGCTCGGCACCGTCCAGGAGGTGATGGTGGACGGCCCGGCCCCGGAATTTCCGGGCGTCCAGTGCGGGCGGACCGCCGCGCATGCGCCGGAGGTGGATGGCACGGTCTACCTCCGCGGGGCGAGCGTCCGCCCGGGGACGATGGTGCGGGCCCGGATCCGGGAGGCCTACGAGCATGACCTGGCGGCCGACATCCTGGAGGCAGGGGGCGAGCCATGCGACACCGCGCTCCTGTGACCGCCTCCAGGACGGGCGACGGGACCGGAGCCGCATGGCGCCTGGTCGCCACCGGCGCCGGCGTCGGGCGGCTTCCCTTCGCCCCGGGGACGGCCGGCAGCCTCCTAGGGGCGGTGCTGTGCTTCCCCCTGCTCAGCCTCCCGTGGCCGGTGTACCTGGGGGCCACGGTCCTGCTGGCCGTCCTGGCGGTATGGGTCGCGGGTCGGGCGGCGAGCGAGGCCGGCGAACCGGATCCGGCACACGTCGTGATTGACGAGATCGTGGGGATGTGGGTGGCCGCCATCGCCCTGTCGCCCGGTCTGTACGACGTGGCGGCCGTCTTCCTGCTGTTCCGCCTCATGGATGTGGTCAAGCCGGCGCCCATCCCCCGGTTGGAACGGCTGCCCGGCGGGCTCGGCATCGTGGCCGACGACGTCGCGGCCGGCCTCCTGGCCCGCGCGGCCTGGTGGCTCCTCCAGGCGAACTTCGATTTCCTCTGATCCGCCGAAATTGAACCGCCGGTACCAACGGCATCCGCCTCAGGCGGATTGGTGCGCCATGGACGCCGAGGTTTCGTAAGGGGGTAAGGCGTGAGGGGTGAGGGGGAGAAACACGCTTCGCCTTACCCCTGACCCCTCACCCCTAACGAAGAATCCCCTGGCGTCATGGCGGTTCATGTTTTTGGGAAACTGAGATGGGCACAGAGATCATAACCATCGGGACGGAACTGCTCCTGGGCCAGATCGTGGATACCAACGCCAGTTGGATCGCGCAGCGGCTGGCCGAGGCGGGCATCGACCTCTTCTACAAGACCACGGTGGGAGATAACGCCGGCCGGATCGAGGCGGCGTTGCGGCAGGCCCTGGAACGTGCAGACGTGATCATCACGACGGGCGGCCTGGGACCCACCGAGGATGATCTCACCCGCGACGTCGTGGCGGCCGTCCTGGAACGCCCCCTGCGCCTGGATCCGGCCGTCCTGGCCCACATCGAGCGGCGCTTTGCCCACCGAAAGATCCCCATGCCGGAGAACAACCGGAAACAGGCCATGGTCCCAGAGCCCGCCGAGATGAAGCCCATGCTCACGGAGCAGGTGATCCCCCGCATCCGGGAGACCTTCGGCATCCAGAGCCGCATCGTGTCCCGGGTCCTGAAGACGTGCGGCATCAGCGAGTCCAAGCTGGACCACGCCATCGGCGATTACTTCCGGGAGATGCAGAATCCGACGATCGGCGTCCTGGCCCACGCCGGCGAGATCCATGTACGCCTGACCTGCAAGGGGGAGGATCCCGCCACCATCACCCGGATGCTGGACGACCTGGAGGCGAAGATTCGCGAGCGGTTGGGACCCCTCATCTTCGGCCGGGACGAGGAAAAGCTGGAGGCCCTGATCGGGCAGCTTCTGCGGGAGCGGAAGGCCACGCTGGCCGTGGCCGAGTCGTGCACCGGAGGTCTGCTCGCCAGCCGGCTCACAGACATCTCCGGGAGCTCCGACTACTTGGAGCGGGGCGTGGTGACGTACAGCAACACCGCGAAGGAGCAGATCCTGGGCGTGCCGGCAGAGCTGCTCCGGGAGTCCGGCGCCGTCAGCCTGCCGGTCGTCCGGGCCATGGCGGAGGGCGTCCGCCGGATGAGCGGGACCACCTTCGGCTTGGCAACCACTGGCATCGCGGGCCCCACGGGGGCCACGCCCGAGAAGCCGGTCGGCCTCGTGTGCATTGCGCTGGCGTGGGACGGCGGCGACCTGGCGCGCGAGTACCGCTTCCACGGGGGGCGCGAGTTGATCAAGTATCGCGCCGCCCAGATGGCCCTGGAGATGCTCCGCCGTCACCTGCTGGCCGTGCCCATCTCGGAAACCTAAATTCGGATTGCGGAATGCGGAATTTCTGGTGCCGACAGCATATTCCGCAATCCGCATTCCGAATTCCGCAATCGGCACAAGATGCGTCTTTTCGTTGCGGTGAATCTTCCTTCCGAGGTCCGCGAGCGGCTGGCGGCCGTGCAGGATCGCCTGCGCCGCGCGCAGGCCGACGTGAGCTGGGTGCGGGCGGAGAATATCCACGTCACCTTGAAGTTCCTGGGAGACGTCGAGGCGAAGCGGCTGGAACGCGTCCGTCCCGCCCTGGCCGAGGAGGCCCGGGCCGGTGCGCCCTTCTCGATGGAGGTATCCGGGGTCGGCAGCTTCGGCGGGCGAATCCCGCGAGTGGTCTGGGTCGGCGTGGGGGACGGGGCCGAGCCGCTCACGCGACTTGCCGGACAGGTCGAAGACGGCCTGGGGCGTGTGGGCTTCCCCAAGGAGCGGCGCGGGTTCGCCGCGCACCTCACTGTCGGCCGCGTGCGGTCGCCCAGGAACGCGGAGGCGCTCCTCGCGGCGCTCGGGGAGGAGAGGACAGAGCCATTCGGAGTCGCCGAGGTCACACAGTTCGACCTGATGCAGAGCGAACTCCGCCCGAGCGGGTCGGTCTACTCGGTGCTGGAGAAGTTTCCGCTTGGTTCGCGCTCTGGCTAGGACGCTTGGAAGCTAGGATGCTTGGAGGCTTGAAGGCCAAGGGCGAAGATTCTTAACCCGAAGTATTCACGAATGCCCCCAGACACCCTCACCGGGTACCCCCTGGATGCCCTCTCCCCACCGCGGGAGAGGGACGGGGTGAGGGGGCAGCCCCGAGGCACGAAGCGAGTTCGCGAATAATCCGGGTTAAGCTTCCCAGCCTCCTAACGCCTTCCAGCGTGTCCTCCACAACAGAGTCCTGGTGTGTCATGCAACTTGACGAGCTGAGAAAGGCAGCGCGCAAGATCTTCGATGCCGCGGTGCGGGCGGTGGACGCGGCCGCGGCCGTCCGCCGGCATCTCCGGCGAGAGGATTCGCGCCTCCGCGTCGGGCAGGAGACGCTGGACCTGGGGGACGTGCGCCAGATCGTGGTGGTGGGATGCGGAAAGGCGGCTGCGCCCATGGCCGCGGCCGTGGAGGATGTGCTGGCGGATCGGATCCGTCGTGGGGTCGTCGTGACGAAGTACGGTCACGTGCAGCCCACCCGGGTGATCCGCATCCACGAGGCGGGCCATCCGGTTCCCGACGAGGCCGGCGTCGCGGGGACGCGGGCGATCCTGGATCACGTCCGGGGCCTCGGGCCGAAGGACCTGGTCCTGGTCCTCATCTCCGGCGGGGGGTCCGCCTTGACCCCGGCACCCGTGGACGGCATCTTGCTCTCGGAGAAGCAGGCCCTGACCAAATCACTTCTGGCCTGCGGCGCGGACATCCGGGAGATCAACACGCTGCGCAAGCACATCTCCCGGGTCAAGGGCGGGCAACTGGCCCGGGCGGCCCAGCCCGCGCGCGTCGTGGCGCTCATCCTTTCGGACATCGTCGGGGATCCGCTGGATGCCATTGCCTCGGGCCCCACCGTGCCCGACCCGACCACCTTTGCCGACGCCCTGAGGATCCTGGACAAGTACCGCATCCGCGGGGAAGTCCCCGCGACAGTCCGTGCTCGTCTGGAGGCCGGCACTCGCGGAGAGGTTCCCGAGACGCCGAAGCCCGAGGATCCCCTGTTCGCCCGGGTCCACAACCTGATCGTGGGGAGCAACATCCAGGCCCTGGAGGCGGCCCGGTCCGAGGCGCACGCGCTGGGCCTGACCCCGCTGATCCTGTCCTCGTCCATCGAGGGCGAGACGCGAGAGATCGCCCGGATGCACGCCGCCCTGGCACGCGAGGTCCGGACGAGCGGCAACCCGGTCACGCCGCCGGCCTGCCTCATCTCCGGCGGGGAGACCACCGTCACGCTGCGGGGATCCGGCAAGGGCGGGCGCAACCAGGAGTTCGTCCTGGCGGCCGCCCTGGACATCGCAGGCTTACCGGATACCGTGATCCTGAGCGCGGGGACGGACGGGACGGACGGTCCGACGGACGCCGCCGGCGCCATTGCGGATGGCGAGACCTGTGGGCGGGCGCTCGCCCTGGGCCTGAATCCGCGAGCCGCCCTGGATGGAAACGACGCCTACCCCTTCTTCGAAAAGCTCGGCGACCTCATCCTGACCGGTCCCACCAACACCAACGTCATGGACGTCCGCCTGGTCCTGGCAGGATAGCTTCGTCTTGCCAAACAGGGAAGGCTGCTGGTAAGCTCCACGGCCAGGAAGCTTGGAGGCCAGGGGGTTCAAAGCGTCCAGTTTTCTGCTTTTCAAGGATTATTGCCAGGAGTACGGCCATGGGTCACACCCATGCCCTGAATCGGGCGTGGGGCGGCGGGGCAACCCCGGGTACCCGCTGGGTGTAGACCGTTCCCCTCCCGCCGAAATAGAGTGCAGGCGCCTGCAGCCCTAAAGGAAATAGACAGGTCTGTCTACTTCTAATCCGGCCCACAAGAGACCCAGGATTGGGGGGCCATGATCGACTTCGAATGGGACCCAAGAAAAGCCAGGGCC
>JACQXP010000403.1 GCA_016208645.1 Candidatus Methylomirabilota bacterium
GCTGCTGTTGCAGGATGCGGTGCTGCTCCGGACTCAAAGGTCTGCCTCCGGAGGGAGCACCTTTGCCGAGGTCCTCAGGGAAGGAGTGCGATTCCTCGTCCTGGAGGATGACTTGCGGCTCCGGGGTTTCGGGAAGGATGACCTGAGCGAGTCGGCCCAACCGACGACCTACCGGGCGGCTATCCGGCGGATGGCTGAGGCAGGCACCAGCGTGAAAGGCTGCTTCTGAAGGGGATCAGGTCGGCTTCCGGACCGAGGCGGCGAAGGCCAACGCGGCCGGGGAGAGACGGGCATCCTTTCGGGAGATCATGACGAGCGGTCGCAGGAACCGGAGGTTGGGATCGGCGGCCACCGCCAGGACCTTGTGGCGGACCTCCAGGGCGACTGCATAGCGTGAGATGAAGGAGATCCCCAGCCCTTCGGCCACGGCCTGCTTGATCGCTTCCACGCTTCGCAGTTCCAGCAGGCGGCGGATAGTGATCCCCCGGGTCTTGAGTTCGGCCTCGGCTATCGTGCGGGTTCCCGAGGCGATGTCCCGGAGGACAAAGGTCTCTTTCTCCAGTGCTTCGCGGGGGATGGTCCGGACCGAGGCCAGGGGATGTCCCGGTCGCAGGATGAGCACCAGCTCGTCCTCCATGTAGGGCTGCACATGCAGGTCCGCAGCGAAGGTCGCCCCGACAAACCCGAGGTCAAGCTCTTGGCGGATGACTCGGTCCACCACGTCGTGGCTCGCCATGATATCCAGCGACACCTCCAGACGATGATATCTCGCCTGAAAGGCGGCCAGTGCACGGGGAAGGAGGTAGTTTCCCGGAGTGCTGCTGGCGCCCAAGTGCAATCGCCCGCGCTCCAGCCCTTGCAGCTCTTCCAGGGCGCGCCTGGCCTCGTCGGCCAGGACGAAGATGCGCTCGGCGTAGTCGGCCATCAGGCGCCCGGCCTCGGTCAGAACGATACGGCGGCCCAGGCGATGAAACAGCTTGGCCCCCAGTTCCTCCTCCAGGTCGAGGACGTGCTTCGACACGGCCGGCTGGCTAATGTGGAGATCCTCGGCGGCGCGGCTGTAGCTCTCGCGCCGCGCCACGGCGTGGAAGACGCGCAGGCGGTGGAGGTTGAGGGTGGGCATTGGATAACCAATTCCTTATCTAAATCATAATTTTCGTCTGTTGCCATTATATCTGCAACCCACCACGAATCGCAAGACCGCTTCTCCGGAGGGTGCCGTGCCCCAGGAATCTGACATCAAGCTCACCGCCTTCTCCCACGGCGCGGGCTGAGCCTGCAAGGTCGGCCCGGCCGACCTGGCGCAGGTCCTGCGCCACATGCCCATCGCCACGCGGGATCCGCGCGTCCTCGTGGGCCTGGAGGCCCGGGACGATGCAGCGGTGTACGCCCTCCGCAGGGATCTGGCCCTGGTCCAGACGGTGGACTTCATCACGCCGATCGTGGACGATCCCTATACCTTCGGCGCCATCGCCGCCGCCAACGCCCTCTCGGATATCTACGCCATGGGCGGCCGCCCGGTCACGGCCCTCAACGTCGTCGCCTTCCCGGTGCGAAGCCTCCCGCTGCAGATCCTGGAGGAGATCCTTCGGGGAGCCGCCGAGACCGTCGCTGAGGCCGGCGCCACCACAGTTGGCGGCCACACCATTGACGACCCGGACCCGAAGTTCGGCCTGGCGGTGACCGGACTGGCGCATCCGGATCGGATCGTCCGAAAGGCGGGCGGGCAGGCGGGAGACGCCCTGATCCTGACGAAGCCCCTCGGGACCGGCATTCTGACCACTGCCTTGGACCGGCGAATGATCCGCGAGGAAGACCTTCGTGAGGCGGTCGAGACCATGCGCAGCCTGAACCGTCCTGCCGCCGAGGCCATGCTCGAGGTGGGTGTCCACGCCTGCACCGATGTCACC
>JACQXP010000404.1 GCA_016208645.1 Candidatus Methylomirabilota bacterium
CAGGTCTACCGGCCGGGTGCCGACATGGTCCATCCGGTGACCAGGCAGGTCCTCGGGGCCTACGAGAAGAATCTGGGGGTGCTGCGGGTGACCGAGGTGCGCGAGAAATATTCGCGTGGGACGCTCGATGCAGCCGGTGCAGAGGCGGGGATCGTCGCCGGCGACCGCGTCCGCCTCTCGTCTCGACGCCTGCGCACACTTCTGCATGTTTCCGGCGCGGCCGCCGGCATCGAGATCGGGCCGCTGGCGCAGGCGTTGCTCGAGCGCGGCGAGGAGTCGGGGCGCTTCTCGATGATCGACGAGCCTGCCTGGGCGCAGTTCCTGATGGCTCTTGGCGAACCGTGGGAGATCGTTCGCGCCAAGCCCGCCGCGTTGCGCGACCTCGGGGAGCGCGCGGCGGCGGATCTGCTTCTGGCCGCGAGGATTGAACCGGGGGGCATCCCCCGCGTGACGGTCGAGGTGCGCTCGCTGCGCACCGGCGCGGTGCTCGGCGAGTTGAGCGAGCGCTGGCCGGTGACGACGGCTGCTGCCCAGGCACCGATGCCGTCCGCGGCGCCGCCAGCGGCCCCGACGGCAACGCTCGAGAAGCCCGGTGCGACGACGCCCGCCCAGGCCGGCGCCGTATCGTCATCGAAGCCCGGCGAGTACACCGTGCGCGAGCTGGCCTCGCCTGCAAAATCACTGGCCGCGGGGAATATCCTCGGCGAGGGGCGGCTCGAGTTGGTCATCTCCGACGGCTCGCGCCTCTCGCTCTACCGCTGGGAGGAGGGATCCCTGGCATGGCGCTGGGACGAGGATGGTCGGGCGGGCAGGCGCATACTTTCGCTCGATGCCGCGGATCTGGACGGCGACGGCCGGACCGAGGTTATCGTGACTATGGTCAGGAACGGACGGGTCACCTCCGAACTCAGGCGTTGGCGAGACGGGAGCCTGTCCGTCGATGGAGCCATCGACGGCGTCTACCTGCGCACGGCTTCACGGCGCAGCGGCCCGGCGCTCCTGCTCGGGCAGCGCGCAGGGCTCGACGAGGTCCTCTCCGGCCGGGTCGAGCAGTACCGGCTGCGCGAAGGGGCGCTGGAGCGGGTCGCGGACAGCGCCTTGCCCCGAGGGGTCGGCATTTTCGGCCTGGCGCTCGCCCCGGTTGACGGACCGGTGATGCTCTATGCTCTCGACCGCGCCGGTTTCCTCGCCGGCCTGGCCCCGGAGGGCGCAATCGTCTGGCGCAGCACGCGGCCCTACGGCGGTTATCCGCCACCCCTGACAGCTCGCGAACTCTTCGGGCCGGGCCCGATGGACGAGCAGGGCTTCGACGACGAGGCGCGCGCCTTCCAGGGCCGGCTGCTGGCCGGGGAGGCCCCCGGGGGTGTCCGCCTGGTCGTCCCCAGAAACTTCTCCGATTCGCCGGTGACGCTCGTGCATACGCGCTCGCTCGGGCAGGGCCAGGTCGTGATTCTCGAAGGTCTCCCGGAATCCCCGGATGAAGTGCTTCGTAGCCGCCCCTTCGACGGGTACGTGGCCGACCTGGCGCGCGCCGATATCGACGGCGACGGCAGCCCGGAGATCATCTTCGCCGTCAACCGTTTTGCCGGGCCCCTGCTCGGAGAGCGCGGGAGACTCGTCGCCTGGCGTCTGACCACCCCCCCGGACCGGCATGAAATAAGCCCTTGACAGGGGCGAACAGGTGCTGATAGGTTTCTTACAAAATAGCCATTGAATGGGAGCCG
>JACQXP010000467.1 GCA_016208645.1 Candidatus Methylomirabilota bacterium
CGGCCGTCTTGCCCTGGTCCACGAGGTCCAGGACGGAGTGGACCCTCTCCTCCGGTGACGTGATATCCAGAACCCGGTCCCCCCGAACCAGGCCGACCCGCTTCCCCTTCCCCGGCACGAAGAATTGCACGAGCTTCATGTTGCCCCCTCCCTTTTCTTCATCCTCTCTCGGCAGCCCGGGCCAGCGCCTGGATGAACGCTTCCGCGGTACATGCCGGGATCGTCGCCGCGGCCGCCAGGCGGTGGCAGCCGTCGGCGAAGCCGCCAACAACCCCGCAGGCCGCCGGCACGAGTTGCATCAGGTCCGGGGACCGGCCGGCCAGCACCTCACGCGCCAGGCGGGTCGGCACCCGGATCGAAACCTTCCTGAGGTCCCAGTCGAAGCGCCCGAGACCATGGATCTCTCCCGGGAGCGGCTGCATGCCCACCACGTAGGCCGCAGGATCCGCCCATTCGGCCGCGGCCACCCGCTGGCAGAATGTCCCCACGGATTTCACACCCATCGGCGCAAAGTGACCCTCGACGTCGAACCATTGAACCCGCCCGAGCCTCCGCACCCCACCCTGCCGGAGTTTCGCCTCCATCGCCGCGAAGCGTTCTGCCTCCAGTGCGGTGAGGTCTTGCAGACGGCTCCACACCCGTTCATCGAAGCCGTTCCGACACGCCGCCACGCCGAGTGCCGGACCATCCCCGTAATAGCCGACCGAGCCGAGGCGCGTGAGATCTGCGGCCAGGGCCGCTCCGGGCCGGCCGTCGAACCGGGAAAAAGTCGCCAGCCGAACATCGTCCTCCACTCGCGTGACGAATCCGGCAGCCACCGCTTCTGTTAGCGACCTGGCATTCAATCCGCGCAGCTTGCCGTTCACCACCTGCCCATCCCCCAGCGCCCCCAGGACCCCCAGATCCACATACCGGACCGTCTCAGGAACAAGCCGCCGCCCGAACTCGTACGCCAGGGCGCTGGCAGAGCAGTCCAGATCGCCGGAGAGCCCGGCGAGCTCCGGGTTCACCAGCCACACATGCGGCCTCCGAACCGCGTCCGGCCGGTGGTGGTCCAGGATCAGCGTGCAGGTCCCGCGGTCCGCAAGGGCGGCGACGGCGGAAGCGTTCTGACCGGCGAGGTCGGCGTAGATGGTGACCCGCGCTCGGCGCCCG
>JACQXP010000028.1 GCA_016208645.1 Candidatus Methylomirabilota bacterium
GGGCTACTGCTGCTTCAACGACGTGGTCATCGCGCTCCGTCAGGCGCGGCGGACCGGGCGGCTGCGCCGCGTGGCCATCCTGGACACGGATGCGCATCACGGCGACGGGACGCGGGATCTGGTGGCGGCGGACCCGGACGTCCTGCATGTCTGCGTCTGCGACTCGGACTCCGAGTCTGCGGACGGGACCAAGCTGGACGTGGGTGCCCCGGACCCCGGGAGCCTGGACGTCTCCCCCGACCAGGCGTATCTGGCGCTGGTGCGCCAGACGTTCCCGGCGCGTGCCGACCGGTTCCGGCCGGACCTGATCGTCTGGTACTTCGGCTTCGACACCCATCAGGGGGATTACGGGGACCTCGGGTTGACCTTGGCGGCGTACCTCGGCATCGCCGATGTGATGCTGGAGACGGCCGGACGCGTGTGCGGGGAGAAGCTGCTGGTCGTCCTGGGTGGGGGCTCCCGGACCGACCTCGCCACGCGGCTCGTCCCGCCGATCATCGCGAAGCTTGCCCGGCTCGCCGACAGGCCATTGACCGGGATCGGGTAAGGCGATGCAGCCGGGGGCCATTCCTCCCGGGCCGGAAGCGAACCCTCGCAGCGAATCCTCCGCGATCTGGCGTCCTTGACAGCGGGGGATGGATGTGCTACACAGAGCCAGTTTTCAATGACTTGAGGCCTCAGGGTTCAGTGGATGCTTTCAGGTTTTGCTGAGATGGGCCGTCAACGCACAAGAGCGGCTATTGTGAAGGAATTCCAGGGGGTCGGTCGGGACCTGATGGTGCTCGGTCTGCTCTCCCTGCATGCGGGGAATCTCAGCTTCCGGCGGGACGACCGTGTATTCATCACCCGGACCGGGTCGAGGCTGGACCACCTGGAGGCTGAGGATATCGTGGAGACGCCGCTTCACCCGGGCAAGCCTGGCCATCCGCTGGCCTCCATGGAGTTGCCGGCACATCTGGCCATCTATGCGACCGCCGGGGTGGAGGCGATCGTCCACGCGCATCCCCCCTCGGCGATCGCGCTCTCCTTCGTGATGGATCGGTTCATCCCCGTGGACTCGGAGGGGGCCATCCTGCTGCGCGAGGTTCCGGTGATCCGGGCGAAGCGCGCCGTGGCGTCTCCCGAGGTGGCCCGCCAGGCGGCCGCCCACCTCCGCGACCATCGGATCGTGATCGTGGCGAGGCACGGGAGCTTCGCCGTGGGTCGCTGCCTGGAAGAGGCGCTCTCGGTGACGACCACGCTGGAGATGTCGGCGAAGATCATGCTCATGGTCCGCAGCCTGGGGGGTGCCGTGGGCCTGGGGCGCGTGGCCGGGGGGCGGCGCCGATGACGAACCTGATGCTCATCGCGCTCTTCGGGGGCATGGCCCTGCTCCTCTACGGGATGCAGCTCGTGGGGGAGGGGCTTCAGCTCGCCGCCGGCGGGCGGATGCGGCAGATCCTCAGCTCCATCACCAACAACCGCTTCAAAGGGATGATGGTGGGGGCCTTCATCACGGCCGTCATCCAGTCCTCCAGCGCCACCACGGTCATGCTGGTGGGTTTCGCCAGCTCGGGCCTGATGGGTTTGCCGCAGACCATCGGGGTGATTTTGGGGGCCGACATCGGGACCACGGTCACGGTCCAGCTCATCGCCTTCCAGATCTTCGATTACGCCCTGCTGCTGGTGGGCATCGGCTTCCTGCTGATCTTCGCCCCCAAGCGCAAGATCTTCAAGTATGTCGGCCAGGCGATCCTGGGCTTCGGCTTCATCTTCTTTGCCATGAAGGTGATGTCGGACGCCATGGTGCCGCTGCGGCAGAGTGAGCTGGTGAAGACCCTGCTGGTCTCTCTGGGGGACCAGCCAATCTTCGGGATCATCGTGGCGGCGGTCTTCTCGGCCCTGGTGCACAGCTCTGGGGCCACCATCGGCCTCGCCCTCACCCTCTCCCTGCAGGGCCTGCTGCCCCTCTCCGCGGCCATCCCGGTCATCTTCGGCGCCAACATCGGCACCTGTGCCACGGCCCTGGCCAGCTCCATCGGCACGAAACCCGAGGCGAAGCGGGTGGCCATGGCCCACATCTTCTTCAAGGTGGTCGGGGTACTGGTGTTCCTGCCCTTCATCACACCCTTTGTCCACCTAGTGCAGCTCACCGCGGACAATGTGCCGCGTCAGATCGCCAATGCGCACACGCTGTTCAACGTGGGGATCACCGCGCTGTTTCTCCCCTTCTCTGCGATCCTGGCCCGCTTCATCTCCAGCCTGGTTCCCGAAGACAAGGAGGGGGACGGTCTCTTCGGCGCCAAGTATCTGGACGAGCACATGCTGGAGACGCCGGCCCTGGCCCTGGGGCAGGCGACCCGGGAGGCCCTGCGGATGGCCGACATCGTCTCCGACATGTTCACCAAGACCATCGCCACGTTCTCCGGCGAGGATCCCGAGCTGATCGAGTTCATCCAGGAGAAGGACGACCAGGTGGACACCCTGGACCGGGAGATCAAGCACTACCTCACCAAGCTCTCCCAGCAGAGCCTGACCGATGAGCAGAGCAAGCGGGAGATCGGGATCCTCGCCTTCGGGAACAACATGGAGAACATCGGGGACATCGTGGACAAGAACCTGATGGACCTGGCCAAGAAGAAACTCAGTAAGGGCGTGCACTTCTCGGAGGCGGGCTACAAGGAGATCGTGCTGCTCCACAAGAAGGTCCTCCAGAACCTGGAGCTGGCCATCTCGGCCTTCGCCAGCAACGACCCGGCCCTGGCCCAGCAGGTGCTGGAGCGGAAGCTGGAGATCAGCCAGACCGAACGCAAGTTCCGCCAGGCCCACATCCAGCGGCTGCACGAGGGATACCGCGAATCCATCGACACCAGCGAGATCCACCTGGACGTCCTCACCAACCTCAAGCGAATCAATTCCCATATCACCGCGGTGGCCTATCCCATTCTGGAGAGTGCGTGACGGTGTGCCGCTGCGGCGGCCCCGCGGTGTGGTCCCACATCACCGCGGTGGCCTATCCCATCCTGGAGAGCGCGTGATCCGCGAATGACCAATGGCCAAATCCAAAATCCCTGTCTGCGTGCAACGCACAGGCAGGCGAAATCCGAAATCCAAAATGTTACGGTCCCGCCCGGAACGTCGGGCCGCGCGTCAGATCCTCATCGTGTCGGATGCGACCGGCCGCACGGCCGAGATGGTCGTGAAGGCGGCTCTCGTCCAGTTCCAGGGCGCGGAGGTTGACCTGCACGTCCAGCCCCACGTCCGGACGGCCGACGGGGTGCGGGCCGCCGTCCAGATGGCGTCCAGGCTGCGGGGGCTCATCGTCCATACCCTGGTGTTGCCGGACCTGCGCAACCTGATGCTCACCGAGGGGCGGGCGCGGGATGTTCCGACCATTGATCTGCTGGGGCCGCTCCTCCTCCGTCTGGAGGATCTGTTGCAGCTTCAGCCCCTGGCGAAGCCCGGCCTCTTTCGGGAGATGGACCAGGAATACCGGCGTCGCTTCGAGGTGGTCGAGTACGCCGTCAAGCACGACGACGGGCAGAACCCGCGAGGTCTTCCGCAGGGGGACATCATCCTGGTGGGTGTCTCCCGGACCTCCAAGACGCCGCTCAGCATGTTCCTGGCGGGGCGCGGGCTGCGGGTGGCCAACGTTCCCGTCGTCTCCAAGCTCCCGCTCCCGGAGGAGTTGACCCGCCTGGATCCCCGCAAGGTCGTGGGCCTCACCATCAAGGCGGAACGATTGCTGGAGTTGCGGCGCGCCCGGTTGAAGCAGATGGAGACTCCCCCGAAATTCCCGTACGCCGACCCCCGGTTGATCTGGGCGGAGCTGGAATACGCCCAGAGCCAGTTCTCCCGGTGGGGGTGGCCGGTGGTGGATGTGACTGACAAGTCCATCGAAGAGGTCGCCGCGGAGGTCCTGGTGCTCACCGGGATTGACCAGCCCGCCGTGCCCCCCGCCGCCCTGCGGGGCATCCGGCCCCCGGCTTGGCGCCGGACCTCGGAGTGAGGGCATGTAAGGAGGGTGGTCATGGCCATCAGCGCGTACGTCTTCATCGAGGCCACGCCGGGGAAGGCCGGCCAGCTCGCGGATGCGGCGGCCAGGCTGCCCGGCGTGAAGATGGCGCATGCCGTCACGGGGTCCTACGATGTGATCGCCTTCGTGGAGGCCCAGGACGTCGGCGCCCTGGGGGAGTTCCTCACCACGCGCGTCCATCGCCTGCCGGGGGTGCTGAAGACGACGACGAACGTGGTGGTGGATTAGGCGTGTCCGATCCGGGGCACGCCTGCGGCTGCCTCCGCTCGTGATCGGTGAGACGACCACGTGGAAAACACTCGCCTCCGTCGGGACCCAGTCAGCCTGCGCTGGGTGGTGATCTCCCCGAGCCGTGCCGAACTCCCCTTTCCTGGCTTGCCGGTGCGGCCGCCGGGCGTTCCCGCCGAGGCCTGCCCCTTCTGTCCGGGGAACGAGGCCAAGGCCGGCCCGGAGATCCACGTCGAGCGCGAGCCGGGCAGTCCCGCCAACGGGCGGGGCTGGTGGGTCCGGGTCGTGGCAGACAAGTATCCCATCCTGCACATCGAGGGGGGGTTGGAGAAAAGCGCTGAGGGCATGTACGACAGCATGAACGCCATCGGGGCCCACGAGATCCTGGTCGAGACGCCGGAGCACGACCAGCACTGGGCGGCCCTGGAGGTGCTCCAGCTCGACCGGATCCTGCGGGCCTGCCAGCAGCGCAGCGTTGATCTCCGGAACGACCCGCGCTTCCGCCACGTCATCTGGGTCAAGAACCACGGCCTGCCCACCAGCCTCTTCCAGCACCAGCATTCCCACATCGTGGCCAGCCCCTTCGTGCCCCCGGCCATCGAGGAGGAGCTGCGCGGATTCGGCACCTACGTCCGCTGGAAGGAACGCTGCGTCCTCTGCGACGTGGTCAAGCAGGAGTGCGCCGTCGGCCATCGGATCATCCTGCAGGAGGGCACGGTCCTGGCCTTCTCGCCCTTCGCCCCTCGCTTCCCCTACGAGACCTGGATCGTTCCCACCGACCACGCGCACGATTTCGGCGCCACCCGCACGGCCGTGCTGCGCGATCTGGCGCGGGCGCTCCAGGGAATCGTTACCCGCATTCGCCACTTGCTGAACGATCCGCCCTACACGCTCGTCCTTCATTCCTCGCCCCTGGGCGAATTCACTCGCGAGGAGTACCACTGGCACCTGGAGCTCGTCCCGCGCCCGCCCCAGGTCCTGGGCCTGGAGTGGGGGACCGGCATCTACATCAATCCCATACCGCCCGAGGTGGCTGCCGAACGTCTGCGTCAAGCCGTGCGGTAACCCCCGCCCCGCGACATGTGTTCGGCACGCTGGATGCGTATGGGGGGCGGCCGGTCCCGCCAGCAGTCGCCGCCGAGCGGCTCCGGGAGGCTCGGGGATCGGCCGGGCTCTTCGCCGCGGCCGGCCGCGGCGGCGCGCGCGCGTGGAAGTTGACGCCCGCGGGGTCGTGGTGTAGGCTGCCGCCAACGACCCCAGCATGCCATGACGACCCAGCCTGATCCGAAACCCGAGATCTCCCGACCCACCGAGGCGAGCCTCGAGGCGCTGTCTCCCGTTCTCGCCGAATACACGGAGGCCCTGGGTGTGCCGGTGTGCGTGGAGGTTTCGCGCCGCCGCGTCGTGCGTCCGCGGGGACGGCGGGGATGGTACCTGCATCCCTTCGCGCTCCCGGGGCGCCCGGGGTGGCTCGGCCTGGGGCCGGAGGTGCGTCCCACCACGTTTCCAGCGGTCTGCGGGTACGCCCTGTCACTGGGACGGCGAGCGGCCTGGAGCGTCACGGGCCGGAACCGCTGGGGGCGTCTCCTCCAGGATGGCGAGGGACAGACGGTCGGCCTCCTCCTGGGGACGGACGTGTACGTGCTCTTCGACCTCCTGGGCCAGGAGCCGCCCGTCGCCCGTCTCCTCGGGCGGGCGATCCTGGATCTGAGCCTGGAAGGGGGATACAGCCTCCTGCCCGCGCTGACCGGGCTGGGTCCGACCACGCTCGAGGCCCGGCTGCGTCGCCTCCGCCAGGCCACGGAGATGGAAGGATTGCGGGCCTCGGCCCTCTGGCGGGCGCGCCGCCCGGAGCAGGGCCAGGCGTCGGGGATCGAGGCCGGGGCGCTGGAGGCGGAGCTCCAGGAGCTGGAGATCAACCTCCGCACCTCCGGGCGCCAGATGCGCGAGCTGGAGCACCGGTTGCTCAGAGGCCAACGCCGCCTGTCGGAGCTCGAGCAGTACCAGGCGGTGCCCGATGCGCTCGAGCGGGACTTCGATCGCATCGCCGACCTTCCCGGGGTGGTCGAGGTTCGGGTCAGCGACGGGGCCCTGCAGGTGTTCACCGAGCCCATCGTCATCGAATACGGCCTCCGGCTCTATCGGCTGGGACGGTTCCGCCTGGATCTCCATTTCGATGGGCGGGTCTTTCTCCGGAATTTGACCGACCGGTACGAGACCTACGATCACCCCCATGTCGAGAACGGGCGCGCGTGCCTGGGCAACATCCAGGAATGGGTCCAGCGCCTCCTGGGCGAGCGCGAATTCGCCGCCGCCACCGAGGTGCTGCTCCAGTACCTCAGGACGGTGAACCCGGCCGATTGGCGCAAGGCCGTGACGTTCTGGGCGGAGGTCTCCCCGTGACCCTGCCACTCCCGCCCCGGGAGATCCGGATCCGGCGCCGGGCCCTGGACAAGCTGCTCCTGTACGCGGAGCGCTGCCCGGTGGAGATCGGGGGGCTCGGCAGCGTGGAGGAGGATGCCGAGGGGCTCCTGATCACCGACCTGTTCCTCCTGTCCCAGAAGGTCTCGGCCTCGGACACCGAACTGGACGCCGACGCCCTCTTCGAGTGCCTCGGTCGCGTCGTGGCGGAGGGGGGAGACGTGGCGAGCGTGCGCGTGTGGTGGCACAGCCACGCCGACATGGACCTGATCTGGAGCCAGACCGACTGCGCCACCATCGGAAGCCTGCCCGGGGATTTCTGGGTGGCGCTCCTGGTGAACCGGCGGCGGGGGATCCTCTGCCGCCTGGATGCCTTCGCGCCCCGCCGGCAGACCTGGGAGCTGCCCCTGGTCGAGGTCGTTGACGAGGAGCGCGGGGACCCCGAGGCCCTGCAGGCCGCCATTGATCGGGAGATCCTGGAGAAGGTGCGGGCCTACGTGGTGGTGCAGGATGTGATCGGCAGCGAGGGGATCGCGGTCACGATCGCCGAATACCCGGTCCCCCTGACGCTTGAACCCACGCGCTCCCGGCACGACCCGGGCGACGCGAGAGAGCGAAAGTGAGGTCGGCATGCGACAGTGGGTGGTGATACTGGCGAGCTTCCTGGTCGGCGTGGGGGGCGGGATCTCTGCGGCCGCCGAGGCCCCGCCCGCGGCAGAGCCCGAGGCGAGCCGCGTGGTGGCGCGGGTGAACCAGGTGGAGATCACGTACGGCCAGTTCAAGCGCCGCCTGGAGGGTTTCCAACAGGAGCGCGGGCCGGTCCCGCCGGAGCAGTGGACGAACGTGCTGCGCGGCATGGTGCAAGAGGAGATCCTGCTCCAGGGGGCCGCGGCCGAGGGACTGGAAACGAACCCGGGGGTCAGGGCCCGGCTGGAGCAGGCCCGGCGGCAGGTGCTGATCGAGGAGTTGTTGAAGCACAAGGTCATCGCCGTGGCCCGGATCACCGAGGAAGAGGCGCGGAAGATGTACGAGGAGAACAAGCCCCTCTTCGGCACGGAGACGGTGGCGGCCAGCCATATCATGGTGAAGACCCAGGCGGAGGCCGAGGCCATCCTCCAAGAGCTCCAAGCCGGCAAAGACTTTGCGGAACTGGCCAAGGCGAAATCGCAGGATACCGCGAGCGCGGAGAAGGGGGGAGACCTCGGTTCCCTGAGCCGCGGGCAGACCGTGCCGGAGTTCGAGGAGGAGGCCTTCCGGCTCAAGGAGGGGGAGCTGTCCGCCGTGATCAAGACGCAGTACGGCTATCACATCCTCAAGGGCGGCGCCCACACGACCGCCATCCAGCCCTTCGAGGAGGTGCAGGATCGCATCCGGCAGTCGCTCATCCAGCAGAAGCAGCGGGAAACCTTCAAGGCCTTCATGGCGGGCCTCGAGCAGCGGGCAACGGCCGAGGTCTTCGAGGACCGGTTGAGGTGACGGCATGCGCCGGTGGAGAGTCATGGCGTTGAAGGCCAGGAAGAGCCGACAAAACAGAAAGCCGTGGCGGATCCGCCACGGCTCCTGCGAAGACCTGCGTGGTGCCGAAGGGGGGACTCGAACCCCCACGGGGGAACCCCCACTACGCCCTGAACGTAGCGCGTCTACCAGTTCCGCCACTTCGGCCGCGCCCATCTTCTAGACCGTTGGCCGCGAAAAGTCAATGGAAAATCACGTGAGCCGGTGATGGTCCGAAGGCGCTCGCAGGAACCGCGGGGGAGACCGGCGGGCGGGCGAGCCGACCTGTCGGCGGCCCGCCAGGGCGTGCGGGGACTCCAGCGGACCGACAGGGCTCTGGACCGTCGCCCCATCATCACGTTGCTCACGGACTTCGGCCACCAGGATCCGTTCGTGGGAATCATGAAAGGGGTGATGCTGAGTCTCTGTCCCGCGGCCGCCCTGGTGGATCTGTGCCACGAGACGGCGGCCTACGACGTCCTGGGTGGAAGCTTCCTCCTCCACTCGGCCGTGCGCTTCTTTCCCGCGGGGACGATTCATGTGGCCGTGGTGGACCCGGGAGTCGGCGGGCCGCGGCGACCCATCCTTGCCCAGATCGACGATCACCTCTTCGTAGCGCCGGACAACGGCCTGCTGAGCTACCCCATGTCCCATGGGACCGCCCGGTCGGTCCGGGCCATCACCGCGGGGGAGTACCTGCTGGAGCAGGTGAGCGCGACCTTCCACGGCCGGGACGTGTTTGCGCCCGTGGCCGGCCACCTGGCCCGGGGGGTTCCGCCGGAGCGGTTCGGGCCCGAGGTCACGGACGCCGTCCGCCTGACAATCCCGCGGCCCAGTCTCGACCCGGTCGGAGTCCTGACGGGGCAGGTGGTGTGGATCGATCGCTTCGGCAATTGCATCACGAACATCCGGCGCGAAGATGTGGAGGCGTTGGCGGCCGGCGTCTCGGGTACCCTCCGGGTCCTCCTGGACGGCCGCCCGCTGGGCGGCATCGTCCAGTTCTTCGGGGAGGCCGGCCCGGGCGGCCGGGGCGCCATCATCGGAAGCACCGGCCATCTGGAGTTGTTCTCACGCCAGGGCAATCTCGCGCGCCAGTGGGGCATCGCCCCCGGGGGAGCGGTTCGCCTGGAGGTCGGCGCCTGACGCCGGCAGCGGGGAGGCGAAGGTGAACCTGGATCAGGCCAAGCAGGTGCTTGACCTGCTGGACGACCTGAAGAACAAGACGGCGGGGAACCTGACCGCCGCGGAGGCTAGGATTGGAACTCCTGACGACCTGTCCATCGGCGACGGTTGAGGCCCCACGCGGTTTGACAGCACCTGTCCTGTATGCTAGAAGGAAAGTCTGATCGTGTGTGAGACTCGTGGGCACCCGGAGGCTCGCGGAACGATGTGCACCCGCACCACCCTGCGCGGACGCGGCCGCGCTCCCGCGGCCGTCCTCACCATCCTCTCGGTCCTTGTCCTCGGCCAGCCGGCCCTGGCCCAGGACGGCCGGAGCGCCCTGCAGACCCTGCAGGATGCCTTCGTCCAGGTGGCCCAGGCCGTCAAGCCGGCGGTGGTCAACATCGCCACCACGCAGCGGCCCCGCCCGCAGGAGGGGCGCCGGGCCCCGCAGGCGCCCCCCTTCTTCCGGGGCCCCTTCCGGGACTTCTTCGGCGAGGATTTTCTCGAGCGCTTCTTCGGGGAGCAGCCCCAGCGCGAGCGGCGAAGCCTGGGCTCCGGCGTGATCGTGGACAAGCGGGGCTACATCCTCACCAACAACCACGTCATCGAGCAGGCGGACCAGATCGAGGTCCGCCTCTCGGACAAGCGGAAGTTCGCCGCCACGGTCATCGGCAAGGATCCCAAGACCGATCTGGCGGTGATCAAGATTGACGCGCCCGAAGACCTGCCGGTGGCCAAGCTCGGGGACTCGAACACGATCCGCATCGGCGAGTGGGCCATCGCCATCGGCAATCCCTTCGGCCTGGACCAGACGGTGACGGTGGGCGTCATCAGCGCCGTGGGCCGTTCCGAGGTCGGCATCACCACCTATGAGGACTTCATCCAGACCGACGCCTCCATCAACCCGGGGAACTCGGGCGGCCCCCTGGTCAACCTGAACGGCGAGGTCATCGGGATCAACACGGCCATCGTGGCCACGGGGCAGGGCATCGGTTTCGCCATCCCCATCAGCATGGCGCGGGAGATCAAGGATCGCCTCCTCGCCCAGGGCAAGGTCGTCCGGGCCTGGCTGGGCGTGGGCATCCAGGAGCTCACCGAAGAGCTGGCGCCGCAGTTCGGGGTGAAGCCGGAAGCCGGGGTGCTGGTTGGCAACGTGATGCCGGGCAGCCCGGCGGAGCGGGGCGGGCTGAAGACCGGAGACATCATCCAGGAGTTCAACGAGGCGAAGATCGCCAACGTCCGCCAGCTCCAGCGGGAGGTGGCCCAGAGCTCCGTGGGCTCCCGGGCGCGGGTGAAGGTCCTGCGGGAAAAGCAGCCGGTCGAGGTCACCATCGTCCTGGGCGAGCAGCCTGCGGAGGCCGCCGCGGCGCCGGCCCCCTCGCCCGTCGAGTCGGCGGAGCGGTTCGGGCTGACGGTGCAGGACTTGACGCCCGAGCTCCGCGAACAGCTCCGGCTGAACAGCACGGACGGGGTCATCGTGTCCAGCGTGGACGAGGCGGGCCCCGCGGCCCGGGCCGGGATCCGTCCGGGCGATCTCATCACGGAAGCGAACCGTGAGCCGGTGAAGAATGCGCGCGACTTCACGCGGATCCTCGGCCAGATGCGCCGGGGGCAGAACCTCCTGGTCCTGGTGCGGCGGGACGGGAGCTCGCGGTTCGCCGTGCTCCCTCCGAACAACTGACCGCCTGTCAGGGCCGACGGTCCCGCTCCCGATCCGGCCCGTTGCCTCCACCACCCGCAGCACTCTCGGAGCCAGGATGGCCCGACGCTCGGCATCCTTTTACGAGGAGATCAGCGACGATGCGCTGGCCGCCTACATCCGGCGGATCGTGCGCATCCCCCTGCTGGCCAAGGAGGAAGAGCTCCGGCTGGGCGCCCTGATCCGGCGGGGAGACGAACGGGCCTATCGCGCGCTGGTGGAGGCCAATCTCCGCTTCGTGGTCAAGGTGGCCATGCGCTATCAGGGATGCGGCCTGTCCCTGCTGGACCTCATCAACGAGGGGAACCTGGGCCTGCTGGAGGCGGCGCGTCGCTACGCGCCGGAGCACGGGGTCAAGTTCATCACCTACGCAGTTTGGTGGATCCGGCAGGCCATCATGCAGGCCCTGGCCGCGGGGGGCAGCGCCGTCCGGCTTCCCATCCGCAAGGCCCGCCTGGCCTCCAAGATCCGCGGGCTGCGCGCCGACCTGACCCAGGAACGGCAGGAGGAGCCCAGCGACGCGGCCCTGGCGGAGGCCATGCACCTCGAGCCGGGGGAGATGGAGGACGTGCTGCGCGGGGCCCAGCCGCACACCTCGCTGAGCGAGAACGGATACGCCGAGGAGCATCTGGGGCTGGAGCTGGCCCGGAAGAGCGTGATCCCCCCGGCGGACCAGGATCTCATCTCGCACTCGTTCCGCGAAGAGGTGGAGCGGATGCTCCGCCACCTGAAGCCGAGGGAGCGGGCGGTGATCGAGCTGCGCTTCGGCCTGGGACCCGAGGAGCCTCGGACCCTGGAAGAGGTGGGCCGCCGGCTCAAGCTGTCCCGCGAGCGCATTCGCCAGATCGAAGAGCGGGCCAAGCAGAAGCTCCGGCTGATGGCCCGGACGCGCCACCTGAAGGATTATCTGAACTGAGGTCGGCGGGCTAGCATGGAACGGACGGCAGGCGGCGAGGGGGCGCGGCCGGACGATTCGGCGCTCCAGCAGCGCCTTCGGGAGCTCGAGGCCCAGGTGCAGGGCCAGGCGCGGGAGATCCGCGCCCTGGAGAAAATCGAGTCTCTCCAGGACGGGAACCGCGAGCTGGAAGCGGAAAATCGCACCCTCCGGGAGAAGGTGGCGGAGCTGCACACCTTCCTGAACCTGAGCAAGACCCTCTCTGCGACCCTGAACATGGAGGAGCTGTTCCGCCTGGCGCTGCACCTGATCGGGCGGTCCCTCCACGTTGACGCCTACTCGCTGATGCTGCTGGACGAGGCGGGTGACCGCCTGGTGGTCAAGGCGGCCTTCGGGCTCCCCGAGGACGGGGGGCCGGGCCTGGCCCTCCGGCTCGGGGAGGGGATCTCCGGCCTGGTGGCGCAGACCGGCCAGGCCATGCTGGTGCCCGACGCCAGCGCCGAGTCCCGCTTCCTGGAGCAGGAGTGTTTCCCCCCGCAGCACGGCTCCTTCATCTGCGTGCCCCTGCGGATCAAGGGGCGGGAGGTCATCGGGGTCCTGAACGCCCAGAAGCCGGAGCCGCAGGGATTCAGCCTGGCCGACCTGGACCTCTTCCAGGCCGTGGCCAACCAGGTGGCGGTGGCGCTTGAGAACGCGCAGCTCTACCAGCGGACCAAGGAGCTCTCCGCCCGCGACGATCTCACGGGCCTGTTCAACCGGCGCCACTTCTTCGACAACCTGGAGAAGGAGATCCAGCGCGCCCGCCGGTACCGGCGTGTCTTCTCCCTGCTCATGCTGGACCTGGATGATTTCAAGGGCTACAA
>JACQXP010000468.1 GCA_016208645.1 Candidatus Methylomirabilota bacterium
CGGCGCAATCCGGGGAGTTCGTGGCCCTGGTGGGGGAGAGCGGCTGCGGGAAGACCACCCTCCTGCGCATTGTGGCGGGCCTCGTGGCGCCGACGCAGGGCCAGGTGTGGATTGACGGGGAGCCCGTGACTGGCCCGAGCCAGCACGTGGGGGTCGTGTTCCAGCGGCCCGTGCTCCTGCCGTGGCGGACCACCGTCGAGAACGTGATGCTTCCCGCAGAGGTACGGCGGTTGTCCCTGGCCGAAGCCGCGGCGAATGCCCGCGGCCTCCTGGAGTCCATGGGGCTCGGCGAGTTCCTGGACCGGTTCCCGCGGCATCTCTCAGGGGGCATGCAGCAACGGGTGGCCATCGCCCGGGCGCTGCTCCTCCAGCCCAGCATCCTGCTCATGGACGAGCCCTTCGGGGCGTTGGACGCCATCACCCGGGAGCAGATGCACCTGGACCTCCTGAACATCTGGAGCGCCCGCCAGCCTACCCTGCTGTTCGTCAGCCACGACATTTCCGAGGCGGTCTTCCTGGCGGACCGGGTCCTGCTGTTGAGCCCGCGTCCGGGGGCGGTGCGGCAGGTCTTCCGCATTCCCCTGCCCCGGCCCAGGGTACCCGACCATCGCTTCAGCAACGAGTTTGCCGCGGCCTGCCGCGAGGTGAAATATGCCATGCAGGGGAACGGGGGGAACGGGCGATGAAGACGGGACAGGCCCAGGACGTGGTGGGCCCGCTCGCCGTCCCCCGGCCGGCTGCGCCAGCGGCGCGGCGGATTCCCCGCCCCGGCATGGAGATCGTCCTGTCGTGCCTCCTGCTCCTGGTTCTCCTGGCGGCCTGGGAACTCATCGTCCGGGCCCGAGGGATCCCTCCCCTCATCGTGCCTGCCCCCAGCGTGGTGTGGGCAAGCCTGGTCACCCACACCCAAAGCGGGTTCCTGATCCTTCACCTCGGCGTGACGCTGTCGGAGATCCTGCTGGGATTTGCCGCCGGCAGCCTCCTCGGCATCGGGCTGGGGATCGGCGTGGCCCTCTCGCCACTCCTGCGGGGGATCCTCCAGCCGTACCTGATCGCTTCGCAGGCCATGCCGAAGCTGGCGCTTGCCCCCATCTTCGTCATGTGGTTCGGATTCGGCATCCTGCCCAAGGTCCTCATCACGGCGCTGATCGCCTTCTTCCCACTCTTCGAGAACACGGTGACGGGCCTCAACGAGGTGGAAGCGGACGCGCTGGAGCTGTTCCGGGCGCTCCGGGCGACCCCGTGGCAGACGC
>JACQXP010000469.1 GCA_016208645.1 Candidatus Methylomirabilota bacterium
AACTATGATACCGGGAATGCCTGGTACTACGCGAAGGGAACGTTGGACCCGGCATAGGAGCTGGCCTTCGAGCCTCGCTGGCGCGCGCCCGAGGCGCCCACGCTCCCCGAGATCCGGGGGATCGTCCGCCGCTCCCTTTGTGCCCTCTCAGACGCCCTGGCCTACCGCGTTCCCAATGCGATGCCACTTGCCGTCTAGCCCTTGAGCGCGCCGGCCGTGAGGCCCCGGATGAGGTGCTTCTGGAGGAAGGTGAAGAGGATGGCCACGGGAACGGTGCTGATCATGACGCCGGCGCCGAGCTGGCCCCACTGGATCTCGTACTGCCCCACCATGTACAGGAGGCCGGCCGAGAGGGTCCGCATGTCGGTCCGGGTCGTGAAGGTCGTGGCGAAGAGCAGCTCGCTCCACGAGGAGACGAAGGCGAAGATGGCGGTGGCGGCGATGCCCGGCGCCGCCAGGGGGATGATGATCCGGAGGAGCGCGCCGAACCGGCTGGAGCCGTCAATCATGGCGCTCTCCTCCAGCTCCCGCGGGATGCTCTCGAAGTAGCCCACCAGCATCCAGACCGTGAAGGGCACGGTGAAGGAGAAGTTGGAGTAGATGAGGGCCTGGTAGGTGTCAATCAGGCCCAGCGCATACCACTGGGAGAGCAGGGGCGCGATGAGCAGGACGGCCGGGAACATCTGGGTGGCCAGGAAGACCAGCATCAGGGTGTGCTTGCCCACGAATCGGAATCGCGCCAGGGCGTAGCCGGCCAGGGTCGAGATCACGATGGTCGCCACCATGGTGACCGAGGAGACCCACAGGCTGTTGGCGAAGAACCGGCTGAAGGGCGTGAGGCGGGACGTCCAGGCCTCCACGTAGTTCTGGAAGGTCGGCTGGGTGGGGATGTAGGTGAGGGGGGTCGCGTACAGCTCCGCCCGGGTCTTGAGGGAGCCGATCATAACCCAGAAGAATGGCCCCAGGGCGAACAGGGTGACCACCAGGAGTCCGGTCCAGAGGAAGGGGCCGCCCAGGAACCGCTCCAGGGGATCGCTGGGCCGGGTTCCGCTCATTGTGCCACCGACTCCACGCCCTTGGTCACCTTCAGATACAGCGCAGTGAAGACCAACATGATGACCAGCAGGATGACCGACAGGGTCGCGGCGTAGCCGAAGTCCAGGTTCGAGTAGGCTTGCAGGAGCGTGTAGGTCGAGGTGATCTGGGTCGCGTTGGCCGGGCCGCCGCTGGTCATGACGAAGATGAGATCGGCGTAGTTGAAGGTCCAGATGATGCGGGTGGCCGTGGCAACCACGATGATGGGCCGGAGCATGGGCAAGGTGACGTGCCAGAACCGCTGGGTCACGCTGGCGCCGTCCACCGTGGCGGCCTCGTAGATCTCATCGGGGATGGCCTGGAGGCCCGCCAGGATCATGATGGCGAAGAAGGGGATCCCCCGCCAGATGTTTGTCAGAACCACGGCCGGCATGGCGAGGTCGGGATCGCTGAGCCACGCCACCGGCGTCCGCATCCACCCCCCCCGCATGAGCAGGTCATTGATCGGCCCGTAGTTCGGCTGGTACAGGTACTCCCATACCAGCGCCACCACGACGCCCGGGATGATCCAGGGCAAGAGGGTGATCGTCCGAAAGACCACCCGGCCTGTAAACTGGGCGTTCAAGAGCAAGGCCACCAGGAACCCGAACAGGAACTGGAGGCTGACCGACCAGAAGACCCAGGTGAAGGAGTTCTTCAGCGTCAGCCAGAAGGTCGGGTCCTGCACCATCCGGACATAGTTTCCGAGGCCGATGAACCGATAGTCCTGCGGACGGATCAGGACATTGTTGTACAGGCTCATGTGGATCGCCTTGAGGATCGGGAACAGGACCGTCCCCCCCAGGCAGATGGCAGCCGGCAAGAGGTAGGCGTAGTTGGCGAGGATCTCGCGGGCCCGGCGGGACAGCAGGGCCCGCGGAGCGGGGACAGCGATGGCGGCTTCCTGACTACCCACGAGGGCTCCGGCGAAAAACGGGACCAGCAGCAAACGGCCCCGGGTCCCCAAGGCGGCGGGGATCCCGGGGCCAACGCGCGACCGGGGAGGTGCTCCCTTACATCATGTTCTTGGTCAAGACGTCGGCGAACTTGTCGAGGCACTCCTTGGCCGAGATCTTCCCGACCATCGCCTGCTGGAAGAGGGGCACTCCCTCGGAATCCAGCTTGCCGCCCCAGCCGGCGTATGCCAGGTACGGGCTCACGATGGAGAAGGGGAAGGACTTGATGAACCCCGCCAGCGCGGGATCCTTGGCGAACTCCGGCCGGTCCGCGATAGACTTGCGGGCCGGCAGCAGACCCAGCGTCTTGGCATAGTGGGCATGCTGGTCGTCGTCCATCAGGAAGGTGAGAAACTTCCAGGTGGCGTCCTTGTTCTTGGAGGCCTTGAACATGGTCAGGGTCTCGGAGAAATAAAAGGAGGCGCGCTTCTTGGGCGGACCCAGCGGCAACGGCACGGTGACAAAATTCTGGGCGCCCACGAACTTCTTCTGCTCCTCCGAGGAACCGGAGTTGTGCAGGTACATGTTGGTGACGCCCCGCCCGAAGCCCTCCACGATCTGCCGCCAGCCGTCGGTCGGCACGCTGGGGGGGGTGACCTTGTGCTTGCGGAACATGTCGAGGTACCAGTCGAGCGCCTCGACGGCCTCTTTCGAGTTGATGACGACCTTCCCATCCTTCAGGACCTGGGCGCCGTTGCTGTACAGGAACTCCGTGGCGTAGAGAACCGCCCACGTCCCCTGCCCTCGCATGCCAAAGCCGTACTGGTTCTTCTCCGGCTTGGTGAAGGCCCGGGCGGTGCGGAGGAAGTCGTCCCAGGTCCAGTCGTCCTTGGGCAAGGCGATGCCGTACTCCTTGGCCCGCTCGGAACGGATGTAGATGGCATCGTTGGTCACGACCCAGGGGAAGGACAGGATCCGCCCCTTCACCGTCACCGTCTCCCAGGCGATGGGCAGGGTATCGGCGTATTGTTTCCACTCCTTCACCCGGCCCGTGAGATCTTCCACCGCCCCCATGCCGTCAAACTCGCCCAACCAGTTGTCCCAGATCTGGCAGCAGTCCGGCGGGTTCCCCGCGGTGACGGCGGTGATGAGCTTCTGCCGCGCCTGGGCCTGCGGGACGAACTCGACCTTGACCTCGATGTCCTTCTGGCTCTTGTTGAAGCGCTCCACCAGGGATTCCACCAGCGAGGTCTGGAGCGGCTCGGGAACGCTGAACTGGAACCGGACCGTGCTGGCGGCCGCGTGGGCCCGCCGGGGTCCCAGGAACGGGTCCTCCCACCAGGCCAGGTCGGATGCCGCGATGGCACCCGTGGCGGCCAGCGTCTGCAGGAACTGCCGCCGGGATGCGTAGTACGCGTCGTCTTTCATGTGGCCTCCCTCCTTCGCCCTCCCACGGGTGCGAGATTCGACTGCCGCGTCGCTGCTGTTCGCGTACCATAGCTTCGCGTGAAGTGTCAAGGGAAAATGGCCAGCCTCCTCCGCACCATGATTATCCCTGTCTTGCCCCCCTGGAGATCACCTTCAGGGCCGCACAGCCCCCCTCGGCCGCGGGACCCCACAGCATCCATGGGCAGGCGACGCTCTCGCGGCCAGCATTCGCCTCGCCTCCGCGGGCTCATCGCCGGGACACATCGCCGGGACACGTTGACAGGGAGTTGAATCGATGATACGTTCTGAAACATGAAAGCGAGGCGGAGGACGAATCGAAAGGCTTCCGGAATTCCGGACTGGCTGAGCGTCCAACAGGTTGCGGACCACCTACAGGTATCGCGGGTGACGGTGTGGCGTTGGCTTCGGTTCGGGCGACTGTGCGGCATCAAGGTGGGCCGCGTCCGGCGTATTGCCAAGAGCAGCCTGCAGGAGTTATCGCAGGAGGGAAGGGGGAGGAGTGCGACACCGGCTACCAAGAAGGGGCGTGCTGTCGGGACCGTCTTCACATTGACCCATCCGCTATGGGAACTTGTCGGCAAGGGGAGGGGAGGCGGCACAGACGTAAGTGGTCACAAATACAAATACATCGCGAAGGCCATCGACCGACGATGAGTCGTCCGCCCACCACCGAGGGGAAGCTGAGTGGCTCCTGCTTCGTTGACACGAGCGCGTTTTACGCCCTGCTGGACGCCGAGGACCCACATCATCCGAAATCCGTAGGGCTCTTTACCCAACTGGCAAGGTCTCGCGCGCGACTCCTTACCTCCAATCATGTCATCTTCGAGACCTATTCCCTGGTCCTCAGTCGTCTCGGGCGATGGATGGCCCAATCCTGGCTTGGCAAGTTGAACATGCAGATCGAGCGCGCGATGCCAGAGGACGAGCGGCGTGCCGTTCAGATTGTCCTGCAGTTTCGTGACAAGGACTTCAGCCTGGTGGATGCATCGAGTTTTGCCCTGATGGAACGGCTGAGGCTCCGCCAGGCGATTGCCTTTGATCCCCACTTCCGCCAGTACGGGCAGTTCATCGTTCTTCATTAATCCCTAAAAGGAAGAAGGGATGTCATCCATGAACCTGTTCAAACAATAC
>JACQXP010000470.1 GCA_016208645.1 Candidatus Methylomirabilota bacterium
CGGACGGGCCGCTCGCGGATGGCCAGGACCATGCCGGCGGCCAGCACACCCAAAATGCCGGCCGAGATGAAGGCCCAGTCATACGTGCCCGTGAGATCGTAATCGTTGCCACGTTCATCACGTTGTGCTCTCCTGCTGATGCCATGCCTCGCCAACCGCGCCTCGATGCCCCGGGAGCCATCCGCCCGGTGATGGTGCGGGGTCTGGAGCACCGTTCCACCCTCCGGGATGACACGGACCGGGCCGACTTCGTCGCCCGCCTGGCCGCCGTGGCGGTAATGGCGGGATAGGTCTCCCTGGGGAACAAGTTTCCGTGCCGGGTGCGGCCCAGCGGATGCCCCGCTGGCTGCCCAGAGCAACGAGGTGTTTCCTCACGCCTCCATCCATGGTAGCATTGCGAAGAGGAGGAATAGAACAATGCGAAAGATCTCTAAGGTGAAGGCATTGCAGGGATATCGCCTTGAGCTGGAATTTGACGACGGGGTGTCTGGAACTGTGGACCTCTCTGACTTGGTCGGCAAAGGCGTTTTCGCCCTGTGGTGCGATCGTCGTGCCTTCGAGCAAGTTCGGGTTGGATCATCCGGCGAACTCGTCTGGGGCGACCAGATTGATCTATGCCCGGACGCCCTCTACCTCAAGGTAACGGGCAAGACGCCGGAAGACGTCTTTCCCGCCCTGCGGCACGAGCCCGCTCGTGCCTGAGATCAGCCGGTTCTTCGGCATCGTCATCAAGATGTTCTTCGACGATCACAATCCGCCACACTTCCATTCCGAGTACGGTGGCGACCTTGCGCTGCTTGATATCCGCAACCTCTCCGTCTTCTCCGGTCGGTTGTCGCCTCGCGCAATGGGACTCGTGATTGAGTGGGCGACCCTCCATCAGCAGGAACTCCGGGCCAACTGGGACAGGGCTCGGGCAAAGCAGGAACTGCACAGGATCGCGCCTCTGGAATAGGAGCGGCCAACAAGCGCATGCAGCGGGCGCAGCTTGGCCGCGCCCCTGAGCGCCGGCGTTAACCCTTCAGGCAAGCGAAGTCTCTCTTCCCGGGGCTCAGATTCGCCCTGCTTGGGGAGCCGAGTTGGTCTCGAACTGCTCCGCGGCAGGATCATGGGACTTTGCGCGCTCGATCCGCGGCCGTCCTACACTCTCCTGACCCCATGTTCTCGTGCGACATGGGCCTACCGCAGCCAGCAAAGCACGCGGGATCTTTCCCCCTATCGCTGTCCCTGTCGCTGTCGGCTTCAATCCCCCATCGCCGGAACCGGTTGCGCGACCGGCGACACCGGGGCGGGGCGGACGGGCCGCTCGCGGATGGCCAGGACCATGCCGGCGGCCAGGACACCCAGAATGCCGGCCGAGATGAAGGCCCAGTCGTAGGAGCCGGTGAGATCGTACGCCAGGCCCCCGACGTACGAGGCCAGCCCGGCGCCGATCTGATGGGAGAAGAAGATCCAGCCGAAGAGCATCCCGACCGACCGCC
>JACQXP010000512.1 GCA_016208645.1 Candidatus Methylomirabilota bacterium
CAGATCGGTTTCCCCGTCACCACTCCTGAATGCCGCGAAAAGTAACAGCCCGGGCCCGATGGCCGCCACTGTTTCCCCGTCAACATGCACGGCCGCCCGGGAAACGCGCTGAACGAGAACCCGCATGCCGTCCTTGGCCCCCTAAAGGATCTTCTCCATGATGATGGTATCCACCCACTTCCCATCCAGGAGCCCTTGTTCCTTGTAGGTCCCGACCGTGCGGAACCCGTACTTCTGATACAGGGTCATGCCGGCGGCGTTCCAGGGGAAGGCAGACAGGACCATCTTGTGGTAGCCGAGCTGTTTCGCCCGGCCGATGAGGGCGCGGAGGAGCGCGCCGCCCACACCTTTCCCCCGCCAGGCCCGTTCCACGTAGACCGAGAAGTCAGCGACGAAATCGTAGGCCTTCCGCGGGTTGAACTGGTTCAGGCTTCCCCAGCCCACCACCCTGCCGTCCCGGTCCGCCACCAACACGGGGTGTCGCGGCTCCCGGGCAGCCAGCCACTGCCTGCGCTCCCTGTCGATGATGCTCTGCGATTCCCGGTGGCCCGCGAGCCAGCGACGCAGCGCGGCGACCGCCCTCGTGCTCGGCGCGCTCGTCACCACCTTCGGCACGCTCGTCGGCCTCCGCCGGCTCTTCGCCGGCATGTTCGGGGGTCGCTCCGCCGGCGTGCCCGCCGTCTTCGCCTGCGTGGTGTGGTCGCTGGTCGCCTTGGTCATCGGTGGCCGCTTGTTCTGGCAGGCGCTCGGAGGTGCGGCATGAGCACCACCGACACCTCCACCCTCGATGGGGTCGCCGACGAGACCGACGACGCGGCCGTCCTCGGCACCGTCGACCTCGCGCTGCGCGACACCCCCGGGCTCCTCGACGGGATCGAAGACGGCGAGGACCTCGCGGGCATCGCGCGCGCGATGATCCTCACGATCGCCGCCGGCGGCGCCGCCTTCGGCGCGTCGATGGGCGCCTTCCGGGGCGGCCTGCAGGTCCTGTACGCCGCCGTCAAGCTCCCGCTCGCGATCCTGCTGACCGCCGCCGTCTGCGCGCCGGCCCTGACGGCGCTCAACGC
>JACQXP010000513.1 GCA_016208645.1 Candidatus Methylomirabilota bacterium
GCCCCCCCAGCGGGAGAGCCAGCGGACCGATCAGGACCTGCTGCGGTCCGCGGAGGTATCGGTCCAGCGCCGGCGGTACGAGGACGCCCGCAAGGATCTCCAGCGCCTCATGAACCAGTACCCGGAGAGCGATCTCCTGGCGGTGGCCCGTCTGACATCGGCCAAGGCCCTCTACCTGGAGAAGAAGTATGACGAGGCCCGGGCGGAGTACCAGCGCTTCCTGGACCTCCATCCCCAGCACGAGCGGGCCGACGAGGCGCACTACTATCTGGGCCTGTCCTACTTCCGCCAAGCCGATTCTCCGGACCGGGATCAGACCTTCACGCGAAAGGCCCTGGAGGAGTTCGACCTCCTGCTCAGCCAGATGCCGGACTCCCAGTACGCGGCCGACGCCCGGGAGCGGCGGACCCTGGCCCGCCGCAAGCTGGCCGAGAAGGAGTTGTACGTCGGGATCTTCTACTTCACCCGGGGAAACTATGCGGCCGCGGTGGGCCGGTTCAACAACCTGCTGGCCCAGTACGGGGGGGCCGGCTTCGACGATCAGGCCCTCTACC
The DNA here is from genome assembly GCA_016208645.1 of Candidatus Methylomirabilota bacterium. Lineage (GTDB taxonomy): Bacteria > Methylomirabilota > Methylomirabilia > Methylomirabilales > 2-02-FULL-66-22 > 2-02-FULL-66-22. The sequence goes on from JACQXP010000513.1 coordinate 555, forward strand.
TCCTGGGGGAATCCCTCTGGCAGCTCGAGCAGAAGGACGAGGCGCGCGCCGCCTTCCAGCGCGTGGTGCAGTCGTACTCGCAGTCCGAGTGGGCCGGGGCGGCCGCCGCCCGGCTGGGGGTCACCCTGGTCCGGACGGGCCCGCCCACGCCCAAGGGCCCCGGAGCCGTTGATCGCCTGTGGCAGGGCCTGAAGGAAAGCTGGGACGAGCTGGCGGACACCGTCAAGGACTACCAGATCTTCCGGTAGGGGGTGAAGCCCGCCTTCCGCCATCAGCCTTCAGCTGTCGGGCCAGGTGTCGGGCAACCACGATCGCCGAGGGCAGACGGCTGGGCGCGTCCGGGACAGGCGACGATGACCGCGGAGATCCGGCAACTGATCCAGCAGGCCACCAACGCCTTCGAGGCGGGGAACTACGACGAGGCGGAGGCCCTCCTGCTCCGGGTCGTGGACCGCACCCCCACCTATGCCAACGTCCACAATATGCTCGGGTTCATCGCCAGCCAGCGCAATGCGGGAGAGCAGGCGGTCACGCTGTTCCGCCGGGCCCTGAGCCTGAACCCCGATTACACGGAGGCGCGGCTCAACTTGGTCCTGACCCTGACCGGCATGGGGGCCTACGAGCAGGCGGCCCAGGAGGCAGCCCGGCTGGAGTCGCCCGAGGCGGCCGGTCCCCAGCGGCTCAGCCTGGGGGTCCGGGGCAAGCTGGCCAACGCCCACGCCGACCTGGGCAGGAAGTACCACGACCTGGGCCTGTACGCCGAGGCCATCGCCGAGTACGACAAGGCGCTCCTGCTGTGCCCGACCTTCCCTGATCTCCACAACCGCCGGGCGGTGAGCTGTCGCGACCTGGGCCTGTACGCCGAGGCCAAGACCTCCCTCCTGCGGGCCCTGGAGCTGAAGCCGAACTACGTCGAGGCCCACGTGAACCTCGGCGTGCTTCACCAGAAGCTGGGAAACCTGACCGACGCGGTGAAGACGTGGGAGCGCGCCCTGCAGCTCGATCCCAAGCACCGGCTGGCTCGCATCTACCTGAAACAGGCGACGGCCTCCGGAACGACCGCCCGGTGATCCAGGCGCCCCCGGTCTCGCCTTCTCTCCTGTCCCGGACGCGGGCGTTCCTGGCCAGTCGGGGCCTGCGCCCGCGAAGGGTGCGCGGGCAGCACTTCCTGGTGGACCCGCGGGTGCGCGACGCCATCGTGGCCGCGGCCGGCATCACGCCTGGCCGCATGGTGGTGGAGATCGGCCCCGGCACGGGGGTCCTCACCGAGGCGCTGCTTTCAGCCGGGGCCAGCGTCCTGGCGGTGGAGCTGGACCGGGATCTCGCCGCTGCCCTCACCGAGGGGCTGGGCTCCCATCCCGGCCTGAGCGTGCGGGTCGGCGATGCCCTGCGCTTCGATTTCGCCACGCACTTCGGCGATCATCCCGCCTGCGGCGGGATCCGGGTGGTGGCCAACATTCCCTACTACATCACCACACCCCTCATCCTTCGCCTCCTGCGATTCCGGGAGGTGTTCGACGCGCTGTACCTGACGGTGCAGCGAGAGGTGGCAGAGCGCATCAGCGCCGGCCCGGGGAGCAAGACCTACGGCGCCCTCACCCTGGCCTGCCAGTATCGCGCCGAGGCGCGACCGGTCCTCCGCATCCCGCGGGGCGCCTTCTACCCGGCGCCGGAGGTGGACTCGACCCTCCTCCGGTTCGATCTGCTGGACACCCCAC
>JACQXP010000514.1 GCA_016208645.1 Candidatus Methylomirabilota bacterium
CGTCTCGACCCTGCGGCTGCACCAGGGGCGGAGCAGCAGCGTCACGTCCCACGCGGTGTTGCTGGGCGGCGCCCCGGTGCGGAACAACGTGCACCCGGTCCTGGCGGGCGAGGGCGGCGACTGCCTGATCAACGGCCTGTTCCTGGCCACCGGCCACCAGCACGTGGACAACTACATGAAGGTCGAACATGCCAGCCCGCACTGCGGCAGCCGGCAGTTCTACAACGGCATCCTGGATGGTCAGTCGCACGGCGTGTTCCACGGCCGGATCATCGTGCACAAGGACGCGCAGAAGACCGACGCCAAGCAGACCAACCGGAACCTGCTGCTGTCGGAGGGCGCGCAGATCGACACCAAGCCGCAACTGGAGATCTACGCCGACGACGTGAAGTGCACGCACGGGGCGACCATCGGCCAGATTGACGAGGACGCCATCTTCTACCTGCGGTCCCGGGGGATCCCCAAGGCATCGGCCCGGGGCCTGCTGCTCTTCGCCTTCGCCGGCGAGAGCCTCCAGCGGATAAAGGTCGAGGCCATCCGGACGCACCTGGAGGCCCTGGTCGCGCAGTGGTTGCCCCAAGGGGCACTGTTGGAGGAGGTTCGATGATTCCCGCCGGTCGCCAGGTCGCTGGAGAGGTCTGCAACGAGTGTCTCGTCGGGCTCGGGGTCGAGAGGATCCGGCAGGACTTCCCCGCGCTGCAGGTCAAGGTGCACGGGAAGCCGCTGGTCTACCTGGACAACGCCGCCACCAGCCAGAAACCCCAGGTGGTGATCGACCGGATCACCCGCTACTATCTCTCGGAGAACTCCAACATCCACCGGGGGGTCCACTTCCTGAGCGATCTGGCGACCCAGGCGTACGAGAGCACGCGCGACCGCCTGCGCCAGTTCCTCAACGCCGCCCACGATCGGGAGATCATCTTCACGCGCGGGACCACCGAGGGCATCAACCTGGTGGCCCACAGCTTCGGCCGGAGCCGGGTCCGGGCCGGCGACGAGATCGTCATTTCGGCCATGGAGCACCACTCGAACATCGTTCCCTGGCAGATCCTGTGCGAGGAGAAGGGCGCCACCCTGCGCGTCATCCCCATCAACGACGCCGGGGAACTGCTCCTGGAGGAGTACGAGCGGCTGCTCTGCGACCGGACCAGGCTGGTGGCGGTCACGTACGTCTCCAACGCGCTCGGCACCGTGAACCCGGTCAAGCCGATGATCGCCACGGCGCACCGCCGCGGGATCCCGGTCCTGGTGGACGGGGCGCAGGCGGCACCCCACCTGGCGGTGGACGTCCAGGACCTGGATTGCGATTTCTACGCCTTCTCCGGCCACAAGCTCTACGGCCCGACCGGGATCGGCATCCTGTACGGCAAGGCCGACCTGCTGGAATCCATGCCCCCGTACCAGGGCGGCGGGGACATGATCAGCGCGGTGACCTTCGAGAGGACGCTCTACAACTCGCTGCCGTACAAGTTCGAGGCGGGGACCCCCCACATCGCCGGCGTCATCGGGCTGGGCGCGGCGATCGAGTACGTGCAGCGGATCGGCCTGCCCCGCATCGCGGCCTACGAGGCCGACCTCCTGGCCTACGGGACGGAGCTGCTGTCGGCCATCCCCGGGCTGCGCATCATCGGCACCGCCAGGGAGAAGGCCAGCGTCCTGTCCTTCGTGCTGGACGGCATCCACGCCCACGACACCGGCACGATCCTGGATCACGAGGGGATCGCGATCCGGGCGGGGCACCACTGCGCCATGCCGGTCATGAAGCGCTTCGGGGTCCCGGCCACGGCGCGGGCGTCGCTGGCGTTCTACAACACGCGGGAGGAGCTGGAGGCGCTCGCCAAGGGGCTCCACAAGGTGATCGAGGTGTTCGCCTGATGTCCGACCTGAGCGACCTCTACCAGCAGGTCATCCTCGACCACTACAAGCGACCCCGCAACTTCCGCAGGCTGGACGAGGCGAACCGGAAGGCGGAGGGTCACAACCCGCTGTGCGGGGACGAGATCACCGTGTACCTCCATCTGGACGGGGACGTGATCAAGGACATCAGCTTCGAAGGCGCGGGCTGCGCCATCTCCAAGGCCTCGGCCTCGATGATGACCGCCGCGCTGAAGGGCAGGACGCGGGGCGAGGCGGAAACCCTCTTCGAGAAGTTCCATGAGATGGTCACCGGCCGTCGGGACGGGACGGCCGACCCGGCCGGACTGGGGAAACTCGAGGTCTTCTGCGGGGTGTCCGAGTTCCCGGTCCGGGTCAAGTGCGCCAGCCTGGCCTGGCACACGCTGCGTGCCGCACTGGAAGGGAGCGGAGAGCGCGTCTCGACCGAATAGGCTCTGCCTTCGGCCAACGAAAAATTTCAAACCGACAACCGACAACGAAAAATTGGGAGGTGCACGAAGTCAGTTGTCCGTTGTCGGTTGTCAGTTTTCCATTTTGCATTGCAACGGAGTTGTGAATGGATACCCTTGTGCTCCAGGATAAAGTCATCGAGGAGCTGCGCACCTGCTTCGACCCGGAGATCCCGGTCAACATCTACGAGCTGGGACTCATCTACGGGATCACGGTGGACCCGTCGGGCGAGGTCGGGATCCGGATGACCCTCACCTCCCCCAATTGCCCCGTCGCGGGATCGCTGCCCGTGGAGGTGGAGAACAAGGTCCGGGCCATCCCCGGTGTGGCGGGCGCCAAGGTGGAAATCACCTGGGACCCGCCGTGGGAGCCCAGTCGGATGTCCGATGCGGCCCGGCTGCAACTCGGGATGATGTGAACGGCGGGCTCCCGGTTGGGTGCTCGTCGGGGAAGATCTGTGGCATGGACGTGCAGGGCGCGGCCCCTGTGGGTGGTCAGGAGGAGAGCCATGACGTATGTCGTCGCTGAGCCATGCATCGGCGTGAAGGACCATGCCTGTGTGGATGTCTGCCCGGTGGAGTGCTTCTACGAGGGGGAGGATCAACTGCTCATCCACCCCGAGGAGTGTATCGACTGCGGGGCCTGCGTGCCGGAGTGTCCGGTCAGCGCCATCTTCGAAGAGAGCGACGTGCCCGAGCAGTGGAAGGACTACATCGCCAAGAACGCCGACCCCTTCAAGGGGGACGCCAACCTGCCCAAGTCGCCCACCCGGGAGAAGTGGGAGGCGGAGAAGGC
>JACQXP010000458.1 GCA_016208645.1 Candidatus Methylomirabilota bacterium
CATCCCGATCGGCGCCGCCGGGTCGTTCAAGGGCATCGTCGACGTCCTCGCGCGAAAGGCGTACACGTTCTCCGACGAATCGGGCAAGTTCACCGAAGGCCCCGTCGACTCGAGCCTCGAGGCGGCGGTGACCAAGTACCGAGACGCGCTGATCGAGGCCGCCGCCGGGACCGACGACGCCCTCATCGAGAAGTACCTCAACGGCGAGGAGCTGACCGAGGCCGAGATCCTCCTGGGCCTGCGCCGTGGCGTGATGGAGCGCAAGCTGGTGCCCGTGGTTCCGGGCTCGGGGCTGCGCAACGTTGGGGTCCAGCACCTGATGGAGACGTTCATCCGCTACCTTCCGTCCGCCCAGGACCGCAAGATCTCCGCACCGCTCGTGGGCAAGGCCGAAGACCTCTCGATCGCACCGAACCCCTCCGACGAGGTCTGCGGGCACGTCTTCAAGGTCCTCGTGGAGCCGCACGTCGGCGACCTGGTCATCGTGCGCATGTACTCCGGCACGCTGACGACGGGCGCCCAGGTCCTCAACTCGACCCGGGAGGAGCGCGAGAAGATCGGCACGATCCAGCGGATGCGCGGCAAGGACCGCATCGAGGCGCAGGAACTGGGCCCGGGCCAGATCGGCACGATGCTCAAGCTCAAGTCCGTGCGTTGGGGGGACACCGTGGCCACGGAGAAGCGCCCCCTGCGCTTCGCGGACCCGCTCGTTCCCGAGCCCTACATGTCGGCCGCTCTCAAGCCGACGACCACCCAGGACGGCGAGAAGCTGCCCGCAGCCCTGGCCCGATTGCGAACCGAAGACCCGTTCATCAAGGCCGAGATGAACGATGTCACGCATGAGTTCGTCGTGTCGGGCACCGGCGAGCTCCACCTGGACAACTTCGTGCGGCGGCTGCGCGACCGCTACAAGGTCAACGTGGACGTCATGAAACCGAAGATCCCCTACCGCGAGACGGTCCGCGGCAAGGCCGAGGGCCAGGGCAAGCACAAGAAGCAGTCGGGCGGCCACGGCCAGTACGGCGATTGCTGGCTTCGCCTGGAGCCGATGCCGACGGGAGGCGGGTTCGAGTTCGTCGACGCGATCGTCGGCGGCAAGATCCCCAACCGATTCATCCCCGCGGTCGAGAAGGGCGTTCGCGAGGCGCTGGTGCGCGGCATCCTCGCCGGGTACCCGGTCACCGACCTGCGCGTGACCGTCTTCGAGGGCTCGTACCACGCCGTCGATTCCTCCGAAATGGCGTTCAAGACCGCCGCATC
>JACQXP010000459.1 GCA_016208645.1 Candidatus Methylomirabilota bacterium
CGCAGGTGGCGTCTCACGAGAGCCGGGTAGAGGCCGCACCGCACCGCGGCCTTATTCCGCCTGCCTTCTGAAAACCGGCAGGCGGAATCAATGTAAAACGGACAACTGACAACCGACAACCGGCCAACGTCCGCCGGTTTTCAGTTGTCGGCTGTCAGTTTTGAATTTTTCATTGCAGGGGAGTAGCCATGTACTACCCAGTGTTCCGACCGCGGCGGGTGCGGGAGACGGAGACATTCCGTCGGATGGTGCGCGAGACGCACCTGACGGTGCATGATTTCATCATGCCGTTCTTCGCGGTGCACGGACGGGACGTGCGTCGCGAGATCGGGTCCATGCCGGGCAATTTCCACCTCTCGGTGGACGCGCTGGTGAAAGAGGCCAAGGAGACGGCGGCCCTGGGCATCCCGGGGATCCTGCTCTTCGGCCTGCCCGCCTCCAAGGACGCCCTGGGCTCCGAGGCCTACGCCAAGGACGGCATCGTGCAGCAGGCGGTGCGGGCCATCAAGGATTCGGTCTCGGACCTGGTGGTCATCACCGACGTGTGCCTCTGCGAATACACCAGCCACGGTCACTGCGGCGTGGTGGAGCGGGGCCGGGTCAAGAACGACCCGACGCTGGAGCTCTTGGCCAAGACAGCCGTGTCCCACGCCGAGGCGGGGGCCGACATGGTGGCGCCCTCGGACATGATGGACGGGCGGGTGGGGGCCATCCGCGAGGCCCTGGACGAGTCCGGCTACGAGGAGACGCCGATCCTGTCCTACGCCGCCAAGTACGCCAGCGCCTTCTACGGCCCCTTCCGCGAGGCGGCGGAGTCGGCCCCCCAGTTCGGGGACCGCCGCGCCTACCAGATGGATCCGGCCAACGCCGACGAGGCGCTCCGCGAGGTGGGCCTGGACCTGGAGGAGGGGGCGGACATGATCATGGTCAAGCCGGCCCTCCCCTACCTGGACATCCTCTGGCGGGTGAAGGCGGAGTTCGGCGTGCCCGTGGCCGCCTACAACGTGAGCGGCGAGTTCGCCATGGTGAAGGCGGCGGCGCGCCTCGGCTGGCTGGATGAAGAGCGCGTCATGCTGGAGATGCTGACCGCGATCAAGCGTGCCGGCGCGGACCTGATCCTCACGTACTTCGCGCGCGATGCCGCTCGTCTGCTGCGGCAGCAGGAACGGTGAGGCCGGCGGCCGCCTCGCCCGGTCAGCGTGATCCCTGAGGATTGGGATTGCCCCCGTCACCCGGGGGCGCGACGCCCCGTCGCTGTTGTTCGGTCCTCCGAAACATTCTTTGCCCGGCCTTGACAGGGCCGGGACCCGTCACGTTTAATGGCCCGGTTTCTCACCGGTCAGCCGGCCTCCGGGAGGGGATGCGGCATGGGCGATCGCTCCAGACAGTTGTTCCAAGACGCCACGCGCTATTTCCCCGGGGGGGTCAACAGCCCGGTACGCGCCTTCCGGGCCGTGGGGGGCTAGCCCTTCTTCGTCGCGCACGCCAGCGGCAGCCGGATCACCGATGAGGACGGCCGAAGTTACATCGACTACGTCGGATC
>JACQXP010000460.1 GCA_016208645.1 Candidatus Methylomirabilota bacterium
GCCGAGAGCATGTAGCCCACGCCGCGCACCGTCTGCACCAGCGCCTTGTCGGCGTCGTGATCGATCTTCTTGCGCAGGTAGTTGATGTAGACGTCGACGATGTTGGTCGTGGGATCGAACTCCTGCTTCCAGACGTGCTCGGAGATCTGTTCGCGCGACACCGGCATCCCGGCGTGGCGCATCAGGTACTCCAGTAGCGCGTACTCCTTTTGCGTGAGCGCCACCACGCGCTCGCCGCGCATGACTTCGCGCGACATCGCGTTGAGCGTCAGGTCGCCGACCTTCATCAGCGTCGACTCCTCGCGGATGGTCGAGCGACGCAGGAGGGCACGCACGCGCGCCAGGAGCTCGTCGTAATCGAACGGCTTGGCCAGGTAGTCGTCGGCGCCGGCCTCGAACCCCTGCACCTTGTCGGTCACGGTGTCGCGCGCCGTGAGCATGAGGACGGGGGCGGTGAAGGCGCGGGCGCGCAACTCGCGCGCGACGGAGAGACCATTCCGCTTCGGGAGGCCGATGTCGAGGATGATCAGGTGCGGCTGCTGGTCGAGCGCCGCCTGCAACCCCTCGTCCCCGTCGGTCGCGGTGATCACCGCGAATCCGTTGTCCGACAGCGTGCGCTGCAGGACGTCGAGGACTTCGCGGCGATCCTCGATGACGAGGATCTTGGCCTGCTGCGTAGTTGTGGGCTGTTCCATAGGGAGCACTGATAACGTTTCGTGATCGCGCCGGCAAGCGTCGCGTACGACCCCTTGAGTGTCGGCCGTTTCTCCTCTTCCTTTCGCTTGTGCTTGCTGACCGAATTCGAAACGGGGTCTCTATCGGCCTCATCGGCGCCGCCGCGACCGCGGGGGGGCTGGTGGGGCTCGGGCTGCGTCACGGCGGGGCCACGCGCCCCTTCGAGATGGGGGGGCGCGCCTTGCTGGGCGCGTGGCGTCTTGCGACACCCGTCGAAGGGGTGGCGATTTCCGTCGGCGTCGTGGCCCACCTGCTGTGGATGACGCTGTGGGGCGTGTGCTTCAGCGTCGTGGCGACA
>JACQXP010000461.1 GCA_016208645.1 Candidatus Methylomirabilota bacterium
GAACCGCGACCGCGTGCTGAATTCGCCGTCGCGGTTTTGTCTTTGAGTCCCGCTATCAGCGGGACCGGCGGACGGGCGTGGCCTGGTCGGGCCGGGATGCCCGCCGTCGTGGTTTGCAACAGCCGGGTAGAAGGAGGTTTGGAAGTGAAGCTGACGGGAAAGGTCAAGTGGTTCAACGACGCGAAGGGCTATGGGTTCATCGAGCGTCCCGATGGCGATGATGTCTTCGTACATTATACCGCCATCCAGGGCACGGGCTTCCGCTCCCTGAGCGAGGGGGTGGAGGTGGAGTTCGAAGTCGTGGATGGCCCGAAGGGCAAGCAGGCGGCGAACGTGACCAAGGTCGCCGTCCAGGCCTAACCCTTCAAGGGCGCATTGACCTCGAAACCCCGGCGACGTACCATCGTCGCCGGGGTTTTCATTTCAGGGGGGCTGGGGGTCGGGCACCAGGGGTCGGCCCTCTGCTCTCGGCACTCGGCTCTCGGCTCTCAGCTCATTGGTCATTGACCGCGGCTCTTGGCTCTCGGCTCTCGGCTCTGGAATGGCATGACCGCTATCAGCGCCTGCCGCTTGACGAAGCGCTTCGGGGACCGTGTCGCCGTGGACGGGGTGGACTTCGACGTGGAGGCCGGGGAGTGCTTCGGCCTCCTCGGTCCCAACGGTGCCGGGAAGACCACCACGGTCCGGATGATCCATGCGTTCACCCCCATCACCGCAGGGGATCTGGTAGTGCTGGGCCTGCGCGTGGACGACGAGCCGGTGGCCGTGAAGCGCCGCCTGGGGGTCGTCCCCCAGGAGGAGAACCTGGATCCGGATCTGACCCCCTGGGAGAACCTCATGGTCTTCGCCAGGTACTTCGACATTCCGCGGGCGGAGGCCCGGCGCCGGGCCGCGGACCTCCTGGAGTTCGTGGAACTGACCTCGCGGGCGGCGAGCCCCCTGGACGAACTCTCCGGCGGCATGAAGCGCCGCCTGTTGATCGCCCGCGCGCTGCTGAACCAGCCCGAACTGCTCATCCTCGACGAGCCCACCACCGGGCTCGACCCGCAGGCCCGGCACCTGGTCTGGCAGCGGCTGCGGGCCCTCAAGGCCCAGGGGGTCACCCAGGTCCTGACGACCCACTACATGGACGAGGCCGCCCAGCTCTGCGACCGGGTCGCGCTCATGGACGCCGGTCGCATCCTCCGGCAGGGCCGCCCCGCGGACCTCATCCGGGCCGACGTGGGCGAGGAGGTCATCGAGATCCGGGGGGACGAGGCCCTGCATCGCGCCGTCCTCGCGGTCCTGGACGGGAAATCGTTGCGCTGGGAACGCGCGGGAGACACCCTGTACTTCTATTGCACCGACGGCCGGGAGCTGTTGCCGGCCCTGAGCACGCTGAAGCCGGCGCACCTGCTGCACCGTCCGGCCAGCCTGGAAGACCTGTTCCTGAAGGTCGCCGGCCGCAGCCTGCAGGAGTGAAAAAGACACCACTCATGGAACCACAGATTATGCAGCCCCCCTTCCCACCCCTCCCCCTCGGAGGGGGGAGGGCTCGGGTGGGGGTGAAATCTGCGTAATCTGCGAAATCTGCGGTTAAATTGGGTCTGGAGTTCTGCATGCCACATCGATGGCCGACGCGGCGGGCGGTGCGGGTCTGGGAGCGGAACCTGACCGTCTTCCGGAAGTACTCGCTGCCGAGCCTGATCGGCCCCAGCATCGGGGAGCCGCTGCTGTACCTGCTGGGCCTGGGATTCGGCCTGGGGACGCTGGTGGGGACGGTGGGCGGCCTGCGGTACGTGGAGTTCGTGGCCCCCGGGATGGTCATGTCCTCCGCGATGTTCGCCGCGGCCTACGAGTGCACCTATGGCGCGTACGTGCGCATGATTCACCAGCGGACCTACGAGGCGATCATCACCACCCCCTTGAGCCTCGAGGACGTGGTGGCCGGTGACATCCTGTGGGGCGCCAGCAAGGGGGCCTTCAACGGCACGGTGATGCTGCTGGTCGTCGGCCTCTTCGGCCTGGCCCCATCCCCCTGGTCGCTGGCGGTGCCCGTGATCATCGCCCTGCTGGCCCTGCTCTTCGCCTGCCTGTCCCTGGTCGTGGCGGCCCTGGCGAAGAGTTTCGAATTCTTCAACTATTACCTGACGCTCGTCGTCACCCCCATGTTTCTGTTTTGCGGGGTGTTCTTCCCCCTGGAGTCTCTCCCGCGCTGGGCTCAGGATCTCGCCCGGTTCCTTCCTCTCACCTACGCCGTGGAGGCCACCCGGGCCCTGATGCGGGGTCGGCCGAGCGCGCAGGCCCTCCTGCCCCTGCTCTGGCTGGTCCCCCCCACCATCGCGGCCTTCCTGCTCGCCGCCCGCCTGGTCCGCCGCCGCCTGATCCACTGACCGGGTTTCCCATCCTTGACAGTCGAGCCCGGATTAAGCTATCCAATGCGCTCAGGGCTGTATCAGCCGCAAAGGCGCCGATCACGCTCCACCCCCTGGATCGAGCCAGGTTCTCGGCAGTCCGCCCCACAACCGTTCTTGGTCCCGCCCAGCATCGGGCTCAGAGGAGGGCACCATGTTCTGTTACCTGGGGTACGTTGTTCTCTTCGTCGAAGATTTCGATGGCGCCTTGGCCTTCTACCGGGACAAGGTCGGCCTGGCCGTGCGTTTCCACGACAAGGGTTATGCAGAGCTGGCTGTGGCGGGATCCAAGTTCGCACTCCTGGCGCGCTCCCGCCTGCCCGAGTTGGTCGGCGCGGCACACACGGGCCGGCCGGCGACCGGCACCCATGAGGCTGGAGTGACGTTCCTGGTGGAGGATGTGGACCGCATCCACCGCGACCTGAGCGGCCGTGGCGTCCCCTTCCTCGGCGCCCCCCAGGACCGCCCGTGGGGACAGCGAACGGCCTACTTCCAGGATCCGGAGGGCCACCTGATCGAGATCGCCACCAACCTGCCACGCCCACGGCGCAGCGCCACCTAGCAGACCAGAGACCACTTATGGAATCCACAGATTACGCAGATTTCGCAGATTCTGCGGATTTTTCCCGTGGCTCTCGGCTCGCGGCTCTCGGCTCTTCCCTGATCTGCGGAATCTGCGGATGATTTTTACCTCCCGTCTGTGGTTTTCTTGATTCCAGGGAGACAACCATGCCGACTGTGCGTGCCGACCTGCTCCAGGCGCTCGTGACCCGCGCCTATGAGCGCATGGGGGCTTCGCGCGAGGACGCGGTGCAGGTGGCGACCTGCCTGGTGCGGGCGAACCTGTGCGGCTACGACTCGCACGGCGTGTTCCGCCTGGCGCAACACTACGAGTGGTGGAAGGCGGGGCTCCTCCACCCGGCCGCTCGCCCGGTCGTCGTCGGGGAAACCGCCTTCGCCGCCAGGGTGGACGGCCGGCACGCCTTCGGCCAGGTCGTCGCCGGGTTCGCCACCCGGGTGGCCATCGAGAAGGCCCGGAAGAGCGGCATGGCCGTCGTCACGGCGATGGGGTCCAATCACGTGGGCCGCCTGGCGGATTATGCCGAGGCCATCCAGGAGGCCGGACTCCTCGGGCTCATCACGGTGAACGACTCCGGGGCCGGCCAGTGGGTGGTCCCCTGCGGGGGGATGGAGCCTCGCCTCGCCACGAACCCCATCGCCATGGGGATCCCGGGCGGGACGGGGCCGGGCATCCTGTTCGACTTCTCCACGAGCGCCGCCGCCCACGGAAAGGTCCGCCAGCTCCTCCTGCGGGGCGAGGCCGCGCCGCCCGGCTGGCTCATCGACGCGAACGGCAAAGAGACGACGGACCCGGCCTGTCTGTTCGCCGACCGGCACGGGGCCCTGCTGCCTGCGGGAGGGCACAAAGGCTACGCGCTGAGCCTGGCGGTCGAGGTGCTGTCGGGCATCCTGTCCGGGGCCGGCTTTGTCCGGCCGGACCCGGGGCCGGAGGAGATGAACGGCATGTTCATCCTGGCCCTGGATGTGGCCTGGTTCCTGCCGCCGGCGGAGTTTCGCGCGCAGGTGGACCGGTTGACCGCCTACGTCAAGAGCGCGCGGCCACTCCCTGGAGGCGAGCCGGTGCACATTCCGGGAGAGGGAAGCCGGGAGGAAGCGGCGCGGCGCGCCCGCGAGGGCATCGCCTTCAGCGACCAGGCCTGGGCCAAGGTGGCGGGGGTGCTCAAGGAACTCGGCTTGACCGCAGAGCTACCTGCCCCGTGAGTTCTGCACTACTTCGATGTCAGCAGGCTCGGCACGATGAGCGTCAGGCCGGGGACGAAGGTGACGACGGCGAGCATGGCCACCAGGGACGGCATAGGGGACGTTGCGCGAAAAGTCCGATTTCTCATTGGCACCACCCCGGAATCTCATCGCTCCACGCCCGCGCCACCTCGGCCCCGCGTCGTGCCGCCCAACTCACATGACTCCGGCCTTGGCCCCAGAAGCGGCCGAGTTCGCTCGCGGGCCGGCCGAACTCGTGTACCCATAGGTACGCGACAAGCTGGCGCGCCACAGGTGCGGGTGGGACCCGGCTGCGCCCAAAGACGGCCTCGGCGCTGAGCCCCAAACTCCTTGCCACTCGTTGAACGAGGGTGGGAAGGTCAAGAGCGGGACGCCGATGCGGGAGGTGGGCCGCCGATTGGGCTTCCACTTCCCGCAACACTCCCTCCACAAACGCGCTCGTGCCGAGGATCCGCTCGTCGGCCATGTACGCCTCTCGGCCTCGGCGCAACCCCTGCACGGCTTTCCAGCCCCCGAGACTCCGAATCAATCCTCCGCCCTCCAGCTCGTGCCGACGTCCCTGGAACATCCCGGCCGCGACAAAGGCGCGGTAGGCGGCTCGCGCCCTGCGAGGCTCACGGGCGAACCGGCTCAGAACCTCGGCGGTCGCCTGCCAGGGGCGAGGGATGCACCCGCAGAGCGCCGCGTGTCCTGTCCATGGATAGCGCTCAAGCGCCCGGAGGTCTGGGACGCGCTTCGCCCGGAGTGGGTTGAGGTGAAGGTACCGGACCAACTCCAGGAGGTACGGCTCCTCCTCCACCACGACCGACTTGTACCGGTTTTGGAAGAGATGCCCGACCCGCTTGTGTCGGCGGTTGAAGACCCCGGCGTATCCAGTGAGGAGCGACCGCATGCTCCGGGCGAGGGGGCGGCTCCCCGTCCGGACCAACAGGTGGGCGTGGTTGGGCAGCAGAGCCCACGCGTACACCACGACCGTCCCGGCCTCGGCCAATGCCGCGAGGCGAGCCACGAAGTCGGTCCGGTCGCCATCGTCCCAGAAGATGGGCCGGCGTTCGATCCCCCGCACCATCACGTGGTGCAGGACCCCGTGGGCATCCAGCCGTGGTCCGCGTGGCATGCCGGGAAGCCTCCGCACTTCAGGTGGGCCAACTGGGTCTCAACCGAGATATCGGACTTATCGCGCAACGTCCCCTTCGTCCCCTTCCCGTCCCCTCCCGTTACTTTGCGACGATGACCACCTCAGACGTCAACGTCCTTTTGATCGGGCACCGTTCCGAGATCTCCAGCAGCCGCGCCTGCTGCTCGTCGGTCAGATCCCCTTCCAGTGTCATCCGCGATTCGATCCGGTCCACCCGGCCTCCTTGGTCTCGCACTCGGCGCAGTCCTTGGCGTGGACCTTTTCGTGCCGGAGATCCGCGCTGGCCCGGTGAGGGGCCAGCCCTTCCGCCGTGCGTACAGCACGACCGTCATGCACATTCAGGCCCCCAGCGCCGACAGCAGCAGGCTGTACGGATCGGGGCCCGTCCCCTCCCCGCCCGCCTCCACGGGCTCGTCGGCAAAAAACCGGTGCGGGCCGGCCTGGATCTCCTGCTGGAGATTCCGAGTCGAAGAGACCACCACGTGCGCCATGGCACCCCCCGGTTACAGGCTCCCTGGCCAAAATGCCCGCCGAGAATATCAACCACGCCTGCCCACCGCAAGAAAAACAACGGGGGGTTCCTCCACCCGTGCCAGCGCCAGGAACTTTCCCGCCCCCCATGGAGTTGAGTAACATAATCGGGATTGCCAAGGTCTCCTTGCTTGTGTAGCCTGTGTCGCCCATCCTCGTCTGAAGCCTACGGTCCACAAACAAATCGAACAGGAGGGGGAATCATGAACGCAAGGACCATGAGGGGGTTCCTTATCTTCACGTGGATTCTCACCCTGGTGACGTCCCTCGCCGACATGGGCACCCCACAGACTGCCTTGGCCCAGACCATCGTGGATGAATGGAATCTGGTCAAGGTCCCACCGGCGCCCGAGCTGAAGCGGGTGACGATCGATCCCAAGGGGAGCGCCCTTCTCGTCCTGGACATCGTAAAGCAAACCTGTCCCCCCCGCCCCCGGTGCGTTGCGTCCGTTCCAAAGATCCGGGGCCTGCTGACCCAGGCGAGGGGCAAGGGGGTGGCGGTGATCTACTCTCTCATACCCGGGGGAACGGTCGCGGACATTCTCATGGAGGTAGCGCCCCAGGGGGGAGAACCCATCGTCACCTCGGGGCCCGACAAGTTCCTCGGAACGGACCTGGAAAAGATCCTGAAAGAGAAGGGGATTCAGACGGTGGTCGTCGTTGGCACCGCCGCCCACGGAGCTGTCATCTATACGGCTAGTAGCGCCGCGCTGAAGGGACTCAAGGTAATCGTTCCGGTGGACGGCATGTCCGCCGCAGACCCTTACGCTGAGCAGTACACGGCGTGGCACCTCCTCAATGCCCCTCGGGTTGGTCCCCAGGTCACGCTGACGAGGAGCGACATGATCCAATATCCCTAGCCCCGGCCGCACCGGTGCCGACCGGGCCGGTGGAAGCATTCCAGCAGGCGTGGAGCCACAAGGTCAGGCTGTTGGCGCCCGCGCCGGGGGACACCGTCGAATTCTAGCCGAGGGGCTGGGGGGCAGAGGAGCAGAGGGGAAAGCCAGCGGGAGTAGTCCCCTCTGCACCTCGGCCCCCCTGCACAGTCAAGAGGAGGAGTGCATGGACGACACCATGGATTGGATTGGAAACGCCAGGCAGGGCATGTCCCGACGCCAGTTCATGGCCGGCGTCGGAGTCGCCGGGGCCGGCCTGGCCGGTTTCGCCGTCGCCGCCGCCCCCGTGGCCGGCCAGATTATCACCACACCGACGGATGGCCTGATCGTAGCAGAATCCGGGGTCCCGGCCGGGGATTTCCAGGTCCCCATCTACGAGGCCCGGCCCGCCGCGGCCGGGCCGTACCCCGTGGTCCTGGTCATCCCTGAGATCTGGGGGATGCACGAGCACATCAAAGACGTGGCGCGCCGCTTCGCCCGGGAGGGGTTCTTGGGGATAACCTTCGAGCCGTACGCACGAGAGGGCGGCGTTCTTCACCTGCCGGATATGGCGGCCGTCCAGAGGATCGTGAACGCCGTTCCGGATGCCCGAGTCATGGGCGACCTGGATGCCCTCGTGGCATATGCGAAGCAACATGCCTCTGGCCACCCTGACCGGATCGGCGTGACCGGATTCTGCCGCGGCGGGACATACACGCTCCTGTTCGCTGCCCACAGCCGGGAGATCAAGGCTGCAGTCGCCTGGTACGGGCAGATCAAGCCAGTCAAGACGCCTGGCATACGAACCGCCGGCCCCCTGGACCTGGCGGGGCAGATCACGGCACCCCTCCTGGGCCTTTACGGTGAGGCAGACCTCGGGATTCCCGTGGCTGACCTGAAGGAGATGGAGGCCGCCCTGAAGGCGCGAGGCACGACCGCGGAGTTCGTCGTGTACCCCGGCGCCCCCCATGCCTTCCATGCCGATTACCGGCCCAGCTACCGGCCCGAGGCGGCCAAGGACGGCTGGGCGCGCTGCGTGGCGTGGTTCGCCAGGTATCTGAAGGGGTAGCGCGGAAGGATTTGGCCGGAAGAACCAAGGGCCTCCCGATCAGCGGGAGGCCCTTGTCGTTTTCAGGGCTGTCTCCCTTGATCTTCGCTGCGTCGGTCGGAAGGTTTCAGATCGAGGAGGAGCATGATGGGATCAACCAGGAAGTAGGCGAGGGTGCCTCCCAGCACCAAGAGGGCCCCCAGCGTCATGAACCCGTTGAGGCCGACGGCGATCCCCCAGGGGAATGGCCAGCAGGGATGCCCAACTGAGCATCCCCCGGATGGCCCGCCTGGCCCCTTGCTTCAGTCGCTGCACCGTCGCCGTTCCCCCTTGCCCGGCGCGACAGCATCCCCTTGCCACCGAATGACGCAGGTCATTCGGCCTGATTAATCGCCGACAGCTTCCAGGGATTCGGCCCGACGGGGCGAATCCAGGTCCAGCACTCCTCGAACTTCACCGGCTCGCTGTCGCTCCCGCTCACGACCTTCCCAGAGGCCTCGTCCACGTTGTAATCCAGCAGGCTCGCCAGGAACCGGACGGTGATGTAGTCCCGTCCCTGTTCCTGCCAGGCCTCCGTCAGATCCACCGAGCGCACGGCGATGTTCTCGAGCTTGTTGAACTGCCGCTTCCCCCGCAACTCGTCGATCTGCTTCCGGAATTCCTCCTGCATCTCCTCGGTCAGCAGGGAGCGCATCTTCTCGAGGTCCCGGTGCATCCAGGCCGCCTGGACCCGGAAGAACGTGTCGTTGCACCACTCCTTGAACCCGACCTCGTCGAATCGGGGATCCATCTGGCGGATGTGGGCCAGGCCGGGTTCCAGGTCCTCGGCCGCGGAGGGCGGCGCGTCGGCCGTCGCCGCGACCGCGCCGGTCGAGCCGTAGGAATCCGCTGACATCCGGCCGTAGTAACTGCTCGCCGTGGCCTCCTCTCCCCGTGACCGGCGCACCATCCGGTAGATCATATAGCCGATCCCGGCCAGCAGCACGAGTTCGAAGAGGCCGAACCCGCCCCCAAAGCCGCCGCCGTAGCCCCCGGCGAAGCCCAGGCTCCGGAACAGCATCCCGCCCAGGAGGCCGCCGACCACGCCGCCTGCCATAGACCGCCAGAATCCTCCCGCCGAAGACGGCACCGGCGACGATTGCGGGACCGGCCCTGGCGCCGGTCGCGGCTGGGTGAACGGCTGGGCGCTCGGGCTGGTGGGCCGCGAGGGCGCGCTGTAGCTCCGGCTTGGGCTCGAGAAGCTGCGGGAGCCCCGGCTGCCGAAGCTGCCGCCGCGTCCCGCCCGTCCCCACGCCTCGTCGGGCAGCGTGGCGGCGAGAAGCCCCACGGCCACGACGAGGGTTCCTAGCAACTTCCCTGCACTGTTCATGGTTTCCCCTTTCATGTGCCCCGCTCTTTCACGGCGAACCCGGTCCCGATGCCGCCGCGTATTATGGGGGACGTATCCCCGGATGCAAAGCGAAAACCGCTGCCATCATCGGCTCTCAGCTCTCAGTCATCGGCCGTGAGCTAGAGCCTTGTCCACCCGGAGTTGCGGCTTGCATCCGGGCACATCTGCGCAATCTGTCGCGCCATAGGCGGGCCCGCCCAGGTCGTAAGCCATGTGACCTGGCAAGACCCGCCAAGGGCGGGCGTAATCTGCGGATCATTCAGGCGGTTCGTTCGAGAACCGCCACCGACTCCAGATGGAAGGTCTGGGGAAAGAGGTCCACGGGCTGGAGGGAGAGGCAACGGTACCCCGCTGGCACCAGGATGCCGAGGTCCCGCGCCAGCGTGCTCGGATCGCAGGAGACGTAGATCACGCGCGGAGCGGCCATGCCCGCGATCGCGTCGAGGACCCGGCGGCTGCACCCCTGGCGGGGAGGATCCAGCACAACGAGGTCCCAGGGGCCGTCCTTCGCCAGGGCCGGGAGCACCTGTTCCACCTGGGCCTGGACGATCCGGGCCTCCGGGCACCCGTTGCTGCGAAGATTATGGACGGCATCGGTGGCCGCCGCGGCGTTGGCCTCGACCCCCAGGACCTGCCGGGTGAGGCGAGCCAGGGGAACCGTGAACGTCCCCACGCCGCTGTACAGGTCCAGGACCCGCTCGGTCCCGGTCAGGGCCGCCGCCTCCATCACCAGCCGCGTCAGCGTCCCCGCCGCCAGGCCGCTCACCTGGAAGAAGGCGGCGGCATCCACCCGGAAGCGACAGTCGCCCACCCGCTCCAGGATGGCCCCCTGGCCGTGCCGGTCCACGAACCGCGGATGCTGCCGCGGATCCCCGTCCAAGAGCACCACGCCCGTGAGCGCCGGCACCTCGGCCTGGATCCGGTGAAACAGCAGCCGGATGGCGGCGCGGTCCTGGGCGCGCGCAAAGAGCGAGACCACCACCTCGCCGGTGCCGGTCCCGGCGGCCGCCCAGACCTCCCGCACGCGCGGGAAGAGCTTGGGGAGGGCCGGATCCCGCATGCTCCGCAGGGTGCGCAGGACGTCGTTCAGGCGGGCATCCAAGAGCGGGCACCGGTCAAGGTCCACGACCCGCTGCGTCTCCCGCTGGTGAAAGCCGATCTGGAGGCGGGTGCCCGCGAAGATCTTGAACTGGGCCCGCGCGCGGTACTCCCACGGACCGGCGGGAACAGCCGGTTCTGCCACCGGCACTCCCGAGAGCTTCCCCACGCGCGCCAGCAGCTCATGCAGGATCTCCCGTTTCCAGTGGAGCTGGGCCGCGTACTCCAGGTGCTGCCACTGGCACCCGCCGCAGTTGCCGAAATACCGGCAGGGTGGGGCCACGCGGACGGGCGAGGGCGTGACCACCCGGACGAGGTTCGCCCGGACGAAATCCTCGCGGGCCTCCGCGACCTCGACTTCCGCCAGATCACCCGGCGCGGTGTAGGGGACGAAGAGCACCCGTCCGTCCGGCAGGTGGCCCAGCCCGCTGCCCTGGAAGACCAGGCGCTCGATGGTCACCTGCAGCCGCTGGCCCACACTGACCCCCGCAGGAACGCTCATTCAATCCTCATTCGAGATTGGGCTCTATCTCCAAAAGCCGGATCGGCGCTGTCGCACCAGGTCAAAGACCAGCCAGAAGACCTTGCGACCCTCCGGAAGGTAGACGCGGAAGAAGCTGTCCACGGAAAGCTTCGGGAAGTTCGGCCGCACGTGGTCGAAGACCTTGAGCAGCGCCAGGTGGACGTTGCCCCGGGATTCCAGCGCGGCGGCCAGGCGGAGACTCTCCGTCTTGGGCATGTAGTCGTCGGGGTCGCTGTGGACGACGAACAACCGGGCCCGCAGATCCTGGATCACGCGGGAGGGCGACAGGAACCGGATCTGCTCGCGGATGCCCGGGCCCAACTCCGCGACCAGGGCGGGGACACGGCCAGGGTCCCGGTTGACGAGCAGCTCGTAGGCCGCCCGCCCCTCGGGTCCCAGGGTCGCTGCCAGCGGACCCGCGTCCACCGCGGGATTCTTGGCCTTGGCCTCGGCGATCTCCTTCAGGATCTGGCGGTCGCGGGCGGAGGGGATCAGTTCCAGATTGTACCGGAGAAAGATCCAGCGGCTGTACTCGTTGGGAACCGTCCGACCCCGCACGTCCCCGAACTCGTAGAAGCCCGTGGTGATGAAGGTGATCACGTTGAGCAGGTCGGAGTACCCCCCGAAGGAGACGACGAACTGCACCTGATCCCGAACCCGTGCATCGGCCGCCGCGATGATGGTGGGCCCCGCCCCGTAGCTGAAGCCGATCAGCCCGACGCGGCCCGGGGCCACGCCCCCCGCCCGGCCGGCCAGGTACCGGATGCTGGCCACCAGCTCCTCCACGTCCGAGGGTCGGAGGGTGAGCGACTTGAACCCCAGAAAGTCCGGGGTGAGCACGCTGAATCCCGACCGGGCCAAGAGGTCCGCCAGCCAGACGATCCGGTCATCGTCCTTCCCGGTTTCGTTGACGCCGTGGACCAGGATGATCCCGGCGCCCGATCCCCCTCCGGAGGGCCGGTAGAGCGTGGCGACCATCTCCCGGCCGCCGCCCGGAAAGGTCACGCCCTGGCGGGCGGGCCCGTCGGTGATCCGGTAAAGCGGCCCCGGCTGCAAGGGGTTCGCCACCTGCACCAGCAGGAGGCCGCTCAGGATCGCGTCCCAGGCCACCGGCCAGGCCAGCGCAAGGAGCGCGACGAGCGCGATCGCCGTCCCCAGGATCACACGCCGCTTTCGCTTCATGCAGGCATGCTACCAGAAGTGCGCGGGGCCGCGAAAGGACTTTCGGCGTGGGACGGAAGGGACGACGGCAAGAGCTTTCGGTGCTTTTCGCCCGGGGGAGTCCGATGTTCTCCAGTGCGGGGAAATCCAGGCAGCGAACGGCCGCTCAATTTCGAATGTCGAACGGCGAATGATGAACGTCGAACGATCGTTCCTCCCGCGACTTTTTCTCCCGGCCGTTCACCATTCGATATTCCTTGTTCGATATTCGACGTTCGCCCTGGAGGATGGTGTTCGGTCGTCCCAGTGCAATCGAACCGCCGAACGCCTACTCCGAGGTTACCGTGGGGCGGGGGATTGGGGGCGAGGGCGGGGAAGATGTCGCCCACCACCGGAGCCGTTGCCCGGGCGCGGGCGCGCCTCCCCGGGCTCCCGGCGGCCGCGAATCTGTTCCCGCAGCCGCTGGCGTTCCTCGGGGGACATCTCCCGCAACCGTTGGAGGTTTTCCCGGATGCGCTGCCGCTCTTCGGGGGGCAACTGCTGGAATTCTTGCAGGCGCTGTCGCAGCGCCTGCTGCTGCTCCGGCGGCAACTGGCGCCAGCGTTCCAGCCGCTCCCGGAGCCGGGCGCGTTCCTCGGGGGGGAGCTTTTCCCAGCGCTGGTGATTCTCGCGGACGCGACGGCGCACCTCGGGCGGGAGCTTGCGGAATGTTTCGAGATTCTGGCGGACCCGCTCCCGCTCCTCCGGCGGAAGCTGCTTCCAGCGCTCGTAGTTCTCCCGGATGCGCTGCCGCTCCTCGGGCGAGAGTTGCCGCCAGCGCTCCAGGTTCTCCTGGACGCGGGCGCGTTCCTCCGGCCTCAAGGATTCGAGGCCCCGGAGCGCCTCTCCCCCGGGCGACGCCTGGCCCCGGGCCGGGCCGGGAACGGCCAGCCAGAGCACCAGCGCCCCCAGCAGGGGAACAAGCATCCGCTTCATGGCTTCCCTCTCTCGTCCGTCCTGGCGCCGCGCGGCGGCGGCTCGCTGCGCACCTCGTCCATCTTCCGCAGGAGATCAAGCTGCCGGAGCAACTCCAGGTCCCGCAGGATCTCCAGGTCGGCGAGCATCCGCGCGTCCACGCCGGGGTCGTCCCGCCCGCGGGGCGGCCGGCGCTCCTGGGCCTCTGCCCCGGCCGCAAAGACCGCGACCAGGCCCAGGCTGGCGAAGAGTGCGTATCCCAGGCGACATCCCGTCCACATGGGCAGCATCAACTCAGCCGCGGCCGGCGGTCGCCGCCCAATTGCCGCAGGAGATCCAGCCGCTCCAGGACTTCGACGTCTTCCAGCAGGTCGAGGTTCTGGAGCACCTCGAGGTTCTGGCCGATGGCCAGATCCTCGCTGACCATCAGGGCCTCGACCGGCGGCAGGTCGCGCGGCGCCCGGTGGGTGCGCACCAGGCCGATAACTAGCAGCAGCCCCAGGACCGTCGCCGCCGCCAGCGCCGGGATCGGCCGCAAGCCAGGGACTCGGCCGAGCCAGGCTGCCACCCGCGCCCACGCGGCGGGGCGGGGCGGAGGGACTGCGGCGATCCGCCGCCGCACCGCCGCCTCGAAGTCTCCCCAGAATCCGGCTGGTGGCTCCGGAACGGGCAACGCCTGTACCCGCCCCAGGGCCTCGCGGATCAGGCCGGCCTCCCGCGTGCAGTCCGCGCAGGTGGCCAGATGCGCCTCCACCTGGAGGCGCTCTTCCGTCGCCAGTTCGCCCTCGTGATGGGCGAGCAACCGCTCGCGGATGTCATCACACCCAGTCATGGATCCACCCGGCATCTCCCCCTCGCCCCTGCTCCCCTGATTCCCAGTAGGCAGTAGGCAGTCGGCAGTAAGCAGCCCTCGCGGCGCCTGCCTCCTGCTCCCTGCCTTCTGCCTTCCGCCTTCCGCCTTCTGCTTTCTGCCTCCCGCTTTCTGCCTTCTGCCCTCTCTCCCCCGCTCCCCGCCTTCCCCCACCCTCCCCTCCCCCCGCCGCGGGGGAGGGCCAGGGAGGGGGCCGCTCCCCTGCCCCTCTGCTCAACTCACTCCGCCTCCTAGAAGGCCTGGAGCTTCCGCTGGAGCGCCCGGACCGCGTGAAAGTAGTTGGCCTTGGCCGTCCCCTCGGAACAGTCGAGGACCTCGGCGATCTCCTTGTGGCTGAGGCCCTGGTGGACTCGGAGCGTGAGCGTCGCCTTCTGCTGGGGCGGCAGGGTCTCGATCGCCTCCGCCAGGGCCCGATCCCGCTCATCGGTCAGGAGCGCCGCCAGAGAATCCGCCCGCTGGTCCGCCAGGGTGCCGTCCACCTCGGACGGATCCTGGCGGGTGGCCGATTTCAGGTGATTGAGGCACAGGTTCATGGCGATCCGGTAGAGCCAGGTGGAAAAGCGGGAGTGTCCCCGAAAGCTTCCCAAGGACCGGTAGGCGGCAACGAAGGCTTCCTGGGACAGGTCCTTGGCATCCTCGGCGTTGCGCGTCAGGCGGTATGCCAACCGGTAGATCTCCTGCTGGTACTGCCGGACCAGCAACTCGAAGGCCGCCGTCTCCCCCGCGAGGACCCGCTGGATCACCTCCAAGTCTGGCTGGCGCAAGGCTCGCTCTCAGGCAGCGTTCAGGGCCCGCCGGACCCCGGAGGGACACGGGACACTCCGCGGGGAGCCCGCGGCTACTTCCGGGGTGCCTCCGGCCGGCGCCCCCCGCAGCAGGGATAGTCGCGATGCAGCAGGGTGTAGTCGGGAACCAGGGCCTGACAGAACGGGCACCGCTTCATGGCCAGCCCTCCTCTCTCCCCTCACACGGTTAGACCGGAGAGCCCGCCAAAGGTTGAGTTGGGAAAAAGCAACCGGGGGCCGGGTACCCCCGGGAGATGCCCCAGGGCACCCCCCGGGGGTACCCGGCCCCCGTCCCGCGCATAGCGGACTACTTCTTCCGCCGCTGGTGGCGTGTCCGCTTCAGGAGCTTCTTGTACTTATGCTTGGCGATCTTCTTGCGCCGTTTCTTGACCACGCTGCCCATGCCATCCCCCCTTTCTTCGATCCAGTCGTCTTGTCTTTATCCACCCGGGATCCCGTACGGCTTTACCCGGTCTCCTGCCCCTCCGTCGGGGTCATTCCCTCGCCCCCTTCCCGGCGGATCTGGAATTTCTCCAGCCGGTACTGGAGCGTGCGATAGCTCAATCCTAACAGCTTGGCGGCCTTGGCAATGACCCCGCCGGACTGCTCCATCGCCTGGAGGATGAATTCCTTCTCGACCCCTTCCATGTTGATCCCCTGCGGCGGCAGGGGAAAGCGATAGGCGCCTTCGGCCACCACGGCGGCCCCCGGCTCGCGAGGCGGCAGGGACGAGAAGCGCACCTCGATGGGCAGGTCCATGTAGTCAACGGCCCGGCCGTCCGACAGCAGCACCGCCCTTTGCAGGACCGTGTCGAGCTGCCGGACGTTCCCCGGCCAGTCGTAGCCCAGCAGCAGGCGCATGGCCTCGGTGGTGATGGGCATGGGTGGCCGCCCCGCATCCGCGCAGGCCCGGGCCACGAAGTACTCGGCCAGTTGCGGGATGTCCGTGCTCCGCTCCCGGAGCGGGGGGAGGTTGATGCTCACCACGTTCAGGCGGTAGTACAGGTCCTCCCGGAACGTCCCCCGCTTGACCTCGACCTCCAGATCCTTGTTGGTGGCGGCGATGATGCGGACGTCCACCTTCTGATCCTCGCGGCCGCCCACCCGCCGGATCTCCCGCTCCTGCAGGCTGCGGAGCACCTTGGCCTGCATGTTCACGTTCAGCTCGCCGATCTCGTCCAGGAACAGCGTGCTCTTGTCGGCCGCCTCGAACAGGCCCTGGCGCCGGCTGACCGCGCCGGTGAAGGCGCCCTTCTCGTACCCGAACAGCTCGCTCTCGCTCAGGGTCTCGGGGATGGCGGCGCAACTGACCGCCACGAAGGGCCGGTCCCTGCGGGAGCTGTGGCGGTGGATCGCGCGGGCGATCAACTCTTTGCCCGTCCCGCTCTCCCCGGCGATGAGCACCGTGGAGTTGCTGTTGGAGATCTTGTGCAGCTTCTCAAAGACCTCCTGCATGCGGTAGTGGCTGCCGACGATCCCCTCGACCCGGAAGCGCTCCTCCAGTTGCTGCCGGAGCCGCCGGTTCTCCTGGATCAGCCGCATCCGCTCGAAGGCGCGGCCCACGGTGAGCAGCAGCTCTTCCCGCTCCAGTGGCTTCGTCAGGTAGTCGAAGGCCCCCTGCTTGACCGCCTGCTCGGCCGAGTCCATGGACCCGAAGGCGGTCATGAGGATGACCAGCGTGGGGGGGTCCTCCCGCGTGAGCTGCCCCACCAGGGAGAGGCCGTCGGCGGCGGGCATCCGCAGGTCCGTCAGCACCAGATCGAAGCGGGTCCGCGCGCTCTTGGCCAGGGCCTCGGCCGCGCTGGCGGCCATCTCCACCTTGTAGCCCTCGGAAGTGAGGATGGTCCGCAGGATCTCGCGCTGGGCCCCCTCGTCGTCCACCACCAGGATCTGCCCCTTGTTCATGCCCCAGGCGCTCCCGTGGGAAGCTGGAGCCGGGCGACGGTCCCCTTCCCCGGCCGGCTGGACAGTTCGATGCGCGCGCCATGCTGGTCCAGGATCTGCTTGGTGAGGGCCAGCCCGAGGCCGATCCCCACCTCCTTGGTGGTGGAGTAGGGTTCGAAGACGCGCGGGAGGTTCTCGCGGGCGATCCCCACGCCCGTATCCTGGAAGCGGATCTCCACCCACCCGTTGGGGGTAGGGGGTTGGGGATTGGGGGCTTCCAACGTTTCAACGTTTGAACGTTTGAACGTCTCAACGTTCCCTGACCCCGGGCCCCCGGCCCCCGGCGCCGCCGCTGCCCTGACGGTCAGGGTGCCGCCGTCAGGGGCCATGGCCTGGAATGCGTTCAGCACCAGATTCAGGAAACAGGTCTTCATGTAAGCCCCATCCACCCAGACCTCCGGCAGGCTGGGGGCGTAGTCCCGCTCCACGCGGATCTGCTGTGCCTGGGCCTTCTGGGTGGCCACCTCCAGGACCTCGTCCAGGAGCTTCCGGACGTCGGTGGGGCGCCGCTTGAGCTCCAGCGGCTTCCCGTACTTCAGGAAGGTCTCGATCATGTCGTTCAGCCGGTGGATCTCCTCCTTGATGATGGAGGTCAGTCGCGTGAACTCTTCCCGCTCCAACGGCGCGCCCGGAGGGAACTGGGCCTTGAGGTGATCGATGATCAGGCTGATCGAATTCAGGGGG
Organism: Candidatus Methylomirabilota bacterium; assembly: GCA_016208645.1. Taxonomy (GTDB): domain Bacteria; phylum Methylomirabilota; class Methylomirabilia; order Methylomirabilales; family 2-02-FULL-66-22; genus 2-02-FULL-66-22. The sequence goes on from JACQXP010000461.1 coordinate 17,199, forward strand.
TTCCGCACCTCGTGGGCGATCCCCGAGGCCAGGTGGGCGATGGCCGAGAGGCGCTCCGCCTGGTGCAGGCGCGCCTCCAGCTCCGCCTTCTCCCGCAGGCGCTCCACCATCTCGTTGAAGCTGCGGTTCAGCTCCCCGATCTCGTCGCGCCGGGTGGTGGGCAGGCGCTCGTCCAGCTTGCCCTGGGCCACCCGCCGGGCCGCCTCCACCACGCGCGAGATGGGCTTGGCATACGTCCAGGCCAGCACCGCCGTGCCCGCGATGCCGACGCCGAAGACCAAAACCGTGGCGATGAGCCGCTTGATGAAATTGACCCGTGCCAGCTCCGCGAAGTCGTCCAGGATCATGCTGATCAGGATGTAGCCGCTGCGCTGGTTGCCCACCACGATGGGGACGAAGAGGTTGTAGGTCTTCTGGCTGCGACTGCCCACGTTCTCCTCGCCCAGGCGCGCCGTGATCAGCAGGTCCTTGCGCTTCTGGTCCACGCGGGCGCCCACCCGGCGGGGATTCGACGACGCGATGACTTCCTGCTCGTTGCTGACGATGGAGATCTCGCGGACGCCGCGCCGCTGGAGCTGCTTGACGTAATCCTGCAGGCGCGCCTCGCTGGTCCGGCCCTTGGAGGTCAGTTGCTCGACGCTGATCTGGATGGCCGTGGACAGATCGGTGGTGTGCCGCTCCACCTGGGAGATGAGCTGGGTCTCCGCCCGCCAATAGAGGAGGAACAGCGTGGCCAGCACGAGCATCAGCAGCCCGAACATCATGGCCAGAAGCTTGCCCCGCAGGCTCAATTTCCACCGGCTTCCGGGCCACATCTTCGTCACGCCTCAGGGTGAGCCGGCCAAGCTTGGCTCACCCTGGAATTTCGAGTGGCGAACAGCGACTTCCGAAGTTCGAACGAAAGGCGTGTGGGATTGCATGCAATATCGAATGACGAATAATCGAAGTGGGAATTTCGAACGTGCATGACTGGGAAAGACCTGTACCGGTCCCGTTCACCATTCGCCATTCGTTGTTCGATATTCGACATTTGTGGTGGGTAGTGTATCTAAGGGGAGCCTTGCCTGTAAAGGAGGAAAGGAAGTGGCAGCCTGAAGGTCGAAATCGCGGGCAGGACTAGGAGGGTTCGGCGGGAAGTCGGCTCGCGATACGGGCGTAGCTGCCGCGGAAGTGCAACAGGGGGGAGCGACCGTCCTCCACCGGCACCACGCTGGAGTCCACCGCCTCGCCCACGAAGATGGTGTGATCGCCGCCGGGGTGCCGAGCCTGCACCCGGCATTCCACGTGCGCCAGGACGCCTGGAAGGATGGGCGCTCCGGTCAGGCCCGGCCGGTACGCAATGCCCTCGAACTTCCGGGCGTCTTTCCTGGCGAACTGGCGGGAGAAATGCTCCTGATCGTCCCGCAGGAGATTCACCGCGAAGGCGTCCGCCCCCAGGAACGCCTCGTAACAGTCCGCCGTGTGGTCAATGCAGACCAGAAGGAGGGGCGGCATGAGCGAGACCGAGCAGACCGCCGTGGCCGTGAGCCCCCGCGGCTGCCCCTGCCGGTCCCGGGTGGTCACCACGGTCACGCCCGTCGCCAGCGACCCCATCACCTTCCGGAAGCCGTTCGGATCCAGCCCCATTATCGCCCATGCACCCATTGAGCTGAGGAAAATGAACCTGCCTGGCAACCACTCCGGCCAGAGGATACCCACCTAGGCCGGGGACGGCAAGAGCCATCTGCGATGGTACCGGCGAAAGCGAAGAAAGCAAATTATCAAGGCCTGACCCCATTCCCGGAAGGCCACGGGGCAAGAGCGGCCGAGCGCGTCATGGTCTGGTTCCTCCCTCACTGCTGGATTCTCCCTGCCCGTCGGCTGACGTCGCTGGGCACGACCGTGATAGAGCCTCCCGCGCACGCCGCCTGAGGAGTCGGCCCACGGTTTCCACCAGCACCTGGGCGGACACCGGTTTGGCCAGAAACGCGTCGGCCCCCATGGCCAGGACCTGGTCCGCATGGACGGCATCTAGCCCTGTAAGGATCAGGACAGGCAGGGCCCGGGTTCGGTCTCCCTCCCGCACTCGCCGGAGCACCTCCCAGCCGTCCACGTCCGGGAGGGCGATGTCGAGGACCAGCAGATCGAGGGGCTGCGCGGTCAGGGCGGCCAGGGCCTCGGCCCCGGTGGGGGCGTGACTCACCGCGAAGCCGGCGTCCCCCAAGGCATCCGCCACCTGCGCCCGGAGCAGCGCTTCATCCTCCACGATCAGGACCCGCGGGGGTGGAGGTGGGGCCGTCAGGAGCGGCAACCGGACGATGACGCGGCTCCTGCGCCCCTCACCATCGGACTCTGTCCACACGCTGCCCCCGTGCAGCTCGACGAGGCGGCGAACCAGGCCGAGGCCGGCGCCCCCATGCCGTGGGGCGTCCGAGGCGACCTGCTGCCTGGGTTCGCGGAAGATCCGTTCCGGATCCTCGGCGCGGTTCCCGATGCCGATATCCTCCACGACGAATTCAGCGAACTTGCCCTCGCCGTGGACATGAACTGGTTGATCGGTGGGTTGGTGGATTGGTCCAGACGAATCCACAGATCCACTGCTCCACGGCTCCACGAGGCGGGTCCTCACCGTGACCCGCCCCCCGGTGGACGTGAAGCGGATCGCGTTGGTCACCAGATGGTGGAGAACCTGGGCCAGCTTGCGGTGGTCCGCCACCACGGTGGGAAGGCTCGGGTCGAGGGACGTCCCCAGCTCTATCTGTTTCGCCCGGGCCGACCCGGCCAGGGGTTCCAGGACCTCGTCCACCAGGTCCCGCACCACCAGGCGGTCCAATCGAACGCCCATCGGACCGCCCGAGCCCTCCGTCACGTCGAGCAAGTCAGTCACCACGTCCAGCAGCCGCTCGCCGCCGCCCCGGATCTGCCGCAGGTAGCGCTCCTGCTGCGGCGTGAGGTCGCCGCCGGTGCGCCCCAGAAGGATCTCGGATAATTCCAGCACCGCGTTCAACGGGGCCCGCAGCTCGCGGGACATGCTGGCCAGGAACTGGAATTTCACCTGGAGCGCCTCCTCCAACTCGGCGGTCTGTTCCCTGACGCGGGTCTCCAACTGGGCCGCGTGCTGTCGGATGGCGTCATAGAGCCGGGCGTTCTCGATGGTGATGGCGGCCTGGGTGGCGAGCATCTGGAGCAGGCGGAGGTCGTCGGGCGTGAAGCGCCGGCCGGGCTCCGTGGTGTGGGAGTGCAGGACCCCCAGCAGGCGGTCCTCGAAGAGGATGGGGACCGTGACGGTGGCCACGACGTCGGGGAATTCGGGCAGGGCGTAGGGGGAGACCCGGTAGTCGTCCAGGATCATGGGTTGGCGGGTCTGGGCCACCATCCCGGTGATCCCGCGGCCCAGCTCGAAGTCCTGGACCCGCACCAGGGCGGCCTCGGGCCCCACGGCGGCCCCGTAGCGGAGGCGTTGGGTCGCCTCATCCCAGAGGAGGATCTGGGCGTGCTGGCTGCCCAGGAGCCGTATGGCCCCCGCCACCACCGCCTCCAGGACGGCGGAAAGCTCCAGCCGGGCCGCGATGGCCTGCCCGATCTCCCGGAGGGTGCTGAGTTCGGTGGCCTGCTGCGCGGTCGCGGCGAAGAGCCGGGCGTTCTCGATGGCGATGGTGGCCTGGGTTCCGAGGGAGGCGAGGAGGTCCATTTCACTGTCGGTGAATAGCCGATAGAACCTGCCCAAGACACCCAGAACGCCCAGCGACCGCCCCTCGCGGGTCAGGGGGAGAAAGACGGCGATGTGGAGCCCTTCCTGCCGGGCCCACTCGGGATTCTTGATTCGGGGATCCGCCGCAACATCCCGAACGGCCATGGCCTGGCCGGTCATGGCCGTCCCTCCGACCACACCCGCCCCGAGGGGAATGCGGTCCACTCCGTGAAGGTCGGGGTGTTGCATGCCCCGGGTAGCCCGCAGGGTCAGAACCCGGGTGGCCTCATCGAAGATCCAGAGGGTCGCCACCGTGTCGTCAATCAGCTCGGTGGCGGCGCGGACGATGTAATCGAACACCGGTTGCTGATCCAGGGAGGAAGCCACAAGCTGCGAGAGGGCGTTCAGATGTACGAGCCGCCCTGTGCGTTCCTGCACTTCTCCTTCCAGGACCTGGGCCTGCTCCCGGAGCCTCGCTCCCCACTCGAGCTGTTTCCGATAGGCGCGGCGCACAATGGGCACGAGCACCACGTACAAGAGGAGGCCCCCGGCGATGGTGATGCTCCAGACGACCTGCCGGATCCGGTGGATGCTCGCAAACAGCCGGGTGGGCAGTTTATAGACCTCGACGACGCCGAGGATCTCCCCCGCCGTTTCCGATCGGATGGGGACGAAGATTTCCGCCAATTGCGGGAACGGTACCCCGAGGTATTCCTCCTGGTCTTTGGGGAGGCTCTTCAGCACGACCGCGAGCCGTCCGGCCAGCGCCTGCTGCACCTCGGGGTTTCCGGGAAATCGCTTTCCGATGAGTCGGTCGTCATCGGACCAGAGCACCCTGGCCTGCCGGTCCCAGAGCTTGATCCGGACCACGTCCGGGATGCGGAGGATCGGATTGAAGATCTCCCGATACTTCGCAGGCTCCTGGAGAAAGTTCGAGGCGCCCGAGCTGGGCAGCAGCTTGCGCTCCCCCAGTTCGTGCGCCAGGATCTCCGCCGTGCTGGTCCATTCCGTCTCCAAGAGGTCCCTCTCCAGGACGTAGGAACTGGCGAAGCTCAGGACCGCAGACAGGCCGGCGATGCATAGGCCGCCGTAGAGCGTGAACCTCTCGACTGGATTGACCCGCTTCACGAACCCACTCCCGTCGTGGCGCGTCCCGACTCGGGCGGAACCTGGGCTGCCTCCTCCTCGTCCACTGGGTGGTTGTATATACTCTCGGCACCCGATCGGTCAAGCTCGGTTGCAGCGCCACTCGGACCACCTCCTCCGGGGCGGTCTCCCCGGGGAGCATCTTGGCCAGGCCATCTCGGTGACGCAAATCTCCAACCAGTGCTGCGGTGCTGCCGTGTTGCCGTGCTGCGGTTCGTCCAGGCCAACAGCAGCACGCTCCACCCGGCGCGCCGTCACGGTGATTGTGCCACCCTCCGGGCTGAACCCTACGGCGTGGCTCAACAGGTTGCAGAGGATCTGGATGAGCCGAACAGGGTCAGCTTGGAACAGGAGAAGGTCAGGAGACGGGTCTGCCTGGATGGCCTAGTTCTTATCGCGGTGGGCAGTCGGCGGGCGATGACCAGGAAATCCTCCAGGATGCTCGGTACCGCCGGCCGACCGCCTCAAACCCGATCATGGGTTGGGCAAGACCGGCTTGGAGCGACCCGGCGCAGCCAGGGGGTCGATCCCGGCGCGCAGGGCGACCTGGCGTAGTTCAGGGGACTACACCTGGGCCAAGCGCACCCGCTCGATCCAGACGCGGTACTCCCCGGGATACCCCACCCGATTCTGGAGACTCTTCACCCGGTCCAGAATGCCGGTCACGCGCTCGCCGGGGAGGCGGGCCTGGCCCGCCAGCCGATCGGCCACCGCGCCCACCTTCTCCTGCGCCTCGGTCGCCGCGTCCGCCAGGACCTCCTCGTAGCCGCTGGCGGTCCCCAGCAGATAGTGCTCCAGCATGTGCTGGGAGACCACCCGCCCGTGCTTCAGCGAGGCCAGGATATTGCCCTTGCCCGTCACCGCATTCCCCACGGCGAAGACCCCTTCCAGGCCCTCCACCTCGCCGGTGCGCCGGTCCTTGATCCGGTACATGTCGCCGTGCATCTCGACGCCCGGGATGGGCTCGGGAATGCTGCCGATGGAGCTGACGACCATCCGGGAGGGGGCGCTCTGCTTCGTCCCACTCCGCGTCACCGCTCGCCCGTCCTTCACCTCGGTGGCGGCCAGGGTGAGGCCCGCCAGCCGGTCACCGTCCGCCAGGTATCCCACGGGCACCCGCTGATCCTGGAAGCTAAACAGGTACTTCTCCGCGAAGGTCTGGAGGAGCCGCCGCCGAGTCGCCCGCGTCTTCTCCGTTTGTTCGGGCGTGGCGTCCTCCGGGATCTCCGCCAGCGGCATGTCCTCCACGCGGCGGCGGTAGATGAGGGTACATCCCTTGAGGCCAAGGCCGGCGAGGCTGAGATCCAGCTCGCTCAAGACCTTCTGGATTCCCCGGCGCTCCAACTCGTACAGCGGGGTGCTGTCCCCGCGCCCCGCCAGGGCCCGGGCGACCGTCTCCAGCATCAGGATCTTGACCACGTCCAGCGAGGCCAGGCCGCCCCCGATGACGATGGCCCCGTCCTCCAGTTCGACCGTGGGCCCCCGATACCCGGCTTCGGGATGATGGTGGAACCAGTAGACGAGCGGGTTCTGGTAGTAGAAGCCGCACCCGACAAACTGATCCACGCCCGGCAGGGGCAGCGGACGATCCCGCCAGGCCCCCAGGGCCAGGACCACGGCGCTCAGGCCCCACACCAGGACGTCTTCCAGTGAGAGGTCCCGGCTCAGCTTCGTTCGGGGGACGAAGTGCACAAGGGGATGGGACAGCTTGTCGTCAATTTTTTGCTCTTCCTGAAGGCGCAGGTTCACGTGCCAGCGGGGCAGCCCGTCCTCGATCTTCCCGTAGGGACGGTCGTTCTGCTCCAGCACGATGCACAGGATGCCCCGCTGGGCGAGCTGGAACGCCGCCTCGGATCCGGCCACGGCCCCACCGGCAATCAGAACGACATGCTGCGGATTCGCCTGGGGCATGACGCCTCTTCAAGGACCATTGGCGATTGCAGATTGAAGATTGCAGATCGCAGATTGAATTTCAATCCGAAATCTGTAATCCGCAATCTGCAATATCAGGTGGCGGCCGGCGCCGCCACCTCGCGTCCCCAGCGAAAGGCGGGGTGGACCAGGAAGACGAGAATGGCCCCGGCCAGCCCGACCGCGGCGGCCAGGTAGCACGCGCCGGCGAATGATCCCGACGCATCCTTGATCCAGCCCGTGGCGATCGGAGCCACCAGGGAGCCGATGAAGTTGATGGTGTTGTTCATGCCGAACGAGGTCCCCTGGATCCGGGCCGGCGTGATCTCGGCCAGGAGGGCGTAGATCGGCGCCCACACCCCCCAGATGCAGAAACCCGCGGCGAAGACCAGACACGCCAGGAGGATCGGCGAGGCCCTGAGGGACACGGCCGTCCCCATCAGCAGCATGGCCCCCGCCATGCCCAGGAGGATCAGGGCGGCCAGCCCCTTGCGCCCTTTCCCCCGCCTGGCCAGACGATCGCTGGCACTTCCCATGAGCAGCAGGCCCGGGATGGCGGAGACCCCCAGGAGGCTCGCCAGCAAGGACGACCGCGAGAGCTCCCTCACGCCGATCTCGAGAAACATGGCCGGGGCCCAGATCCCCACGACCCACAGGCAGTAGATCGGGGCGATGCCTGCGAGATACGTGAACCACAGATCAGCCTTTCGGACCCCAGGCTGCTGGCGGACCAGGCACAGGACGAAGGCCGCCGGGAACAGCAGGGAGGACCAGAGAAGCAGTGGCCGATCCGTCGCGAGTCCACCCAGGAGCGCCAGCGGAAAGGGAACGAGCAACAGCCACATCCAACCCGGCAGCCTGACCCCGCGGGTGCGGGGCGGCTCCTGGATCAACCGCCAGACGACCGCTCCCGCCACCAGTGAAGGGATCGCGAAGATTACGAAGACCATCCGCCACCCCCACCAATCCGCAATCACGCCGGCGAGGGAAATCCCGATGGCCATGCCCATCCCGAGTCCCGTGAACGAGACCCCTTGGCCGAAGCCCATCTTGTCCGCGGGCGTGTAGGCCGCGATCACCGGCCGATCATTCCCGAAGTAGGTCCCCTGCCCGACGCCGGTCAGGAAGCGCGCCAGGAACAGGAGGCTGAAGGTGGGGGCCAATCCTGTCCCCAGCGACATCAGGCCCCACCAGAGGGGCGCCAGGACCAGGATCGTCTTCTTCCCGATCCAATCGCCCAGGACCCCGGCCGGCAACTGCATGAAGGTGTAGGCGTAGAAAAAGGCCGTGGCCAGCAGACCGGCCTGCGCGTAGGTGAGCTGGAACTCGCGCATGATGGGGACCAGCACCGGGGACAGCCCCATCCGCACGAGGTAATTGGTGATCCAGGCAAAGATCAGGACCGCCCAGACCGTGTGGTAGGATTGCCAGCCCTTCGGCTCTTGGCTCATGGCTCTCGGTCGTCGGCGGTCCGTTCTCGGTTCTTGGTCCTCGGTTCACGGCACTCGGTGCGCTGTTTCGCGAGCGGCGCATTCTATCCGGGAAACCCCAGGCCGTCACGGGGAAACTGCCGAAACACCCCTTTCAACCGCCAAGAACGCCAGGAATTCCCTTTATTGTCCGGCCAGTCTTGGCGCCCTTGGCGTCATGGCGGTTCACCCTCCGGGCAAAAAAATGCCCCCGGTCCGATTGCTCGGACCGGGGGCCTGGTCGCGGGACCGGGGAGGGGGGAGTCGGTCCCGCGGCAACAGCTTAGAAATTCCAGGACTCGGTGAAGATCAGTGAACCGAGGAGCCTGGGATGATGCTCACACTTCTCAGCCTCCCACAGGCTACCCTCACGAAAGGCAAATGGCGTGCCATCTCCGTGTCCGCAGGGCCTTTCCTGCGTTCACACCCCAGGCAGCCGCAACCGCCCATTTTTCTGGCCGCTCGGGGTGATTCCGAATTTTTTGAGAGGTTTCCGACCGGGAACGTGTCCGATATTTGTTGAGCCACTTTGTCTCTGTCACGGGACCCGGGATGAGACAATCCGGACCACGGCGCGACCCGGTGGGTCACTCTCCACGTCGCGCCCCCCCCGGCGGGCCCTCCCCTCTCGGAAGCCCCGCCCCAGGCTTCTTTCACGATTCACGCCTCAGGCTTCACGTTTCAGGTTCTCCCTGCCCTTGCCGTTTCGCAGGACCCGCTGCAGAAACTGCCCGGTGTAGGATCCCTTGCTCCGGGCGATCTCCTCGGGCGTGCCGGTGGCAACCACTCGCCCGCCGTCGTCGCCCCCTTCGGGCCCGAGATCAATCACATAGTCGGCCGTCTTGATGACGTCCAGGTTGTGCTCGATGACCAGCACGGTGTTGCCGGCGTCCCGCAGCCGGTGCAGCACGTCCAGGAGCTGCTGGATGTCCGCGAAGTGGAGGCCGGTCGTCGGCTCGTCCAGGATGTACAGGGTTCGCCCCGTGCTCCGACGGCTGAGCTCCCGGCTCAGCTTCACCCGCTGTGCCTCGCCGCCGGACAGCGTCGTGGCCGACTGTCCCAGCCTGATGTAGCCCAGGCCGACGTCGTACAGCGTCTGGAGCTTCTCCTTGATCCGCGGCACGTTCTCGAAGAAGCGCAGGGCCTCCTCCACCGTCATGTCCAGCACGTCGGCGATGCTCCTCCCCTTGTACTTGACCTCCAGGGTCTCCCGGTTGTAGCGCTTGCCCTTGCAGACGTCGCAGGTCACGTAGACGTCCGGCAGGAAGTGCATCTCGATCTGGATCAGGCCGTCCCCCTGGCAGGCCTCGCAGCGGCCCCCCTTGACGTTGAAGCTGAACCGGCCCGGCTGGTAGCCGCGCATCCGGGCCTCCGGGGTGAGGGCGTACAGCTCCCGGATGAAGCCGAAGACGCCGGTGTAGGTGGCCGGGTTGCTGCGCGGGGTCCGCCCGATGGGCGCTTGGTCAATGTCAATGACCTTGTCGATGTGCTGCACGCCCAGGATCTTGTCGTGCTCCCCGGGCCGTTCCCGCCCGCCGTACAGCTTGGCATCCAGGGACTTGCGCAGGATGTCGGTCACCAGGGTGCTCTTGCCCGAGCCGGACACGCCGGTGACGCAGGTGAACAGCCCCAGCGGGATCTCCACGTCGATGTGCTTCAGATTGTGCTCCCGGGCGCCCACGATGGTGAGGGTCTGCCCCGTGGGGGGCCGCCGCACGCGGGGCACGGGGATGCTGAGCTCCCCGGACAGGTACCGCCCCGTCAGGGACTGCCGGCTGGCGGCGATGTCCTGTGGCGTCCCGGCGGCCACCACCCGCCCGCCGGAGGTGCCCGCCCCCGGCCCCAGGTCAATGACGTAGTCCGCGGACCGGATCGTCTCCTCGTCGTGCTCCACCACCAGGACCGTGTTGCCCAGGTCGCGGAGCCGCTTCAGGGTATTCAGCAGGCGGACGTTGTCTCGCTGGTGCAGGCCGATGCTCGGCTCATCCAGGATATAGAGGACGCCCACCAGGGAGCTGCCGATCTGGGTCGCCAGCCGGATGCGCTGCCCCTCGCCGCCCGCCAGCGTCGCGGCCGTCCGGTCCAGCGTCAGGTAATCCAGGCCCACGTTGATCAGGAAGCCCAGCCGCTCCCGGATCTCCTTCAGGATCCGCCGGGCGATCTCCCGCTCTTTCTCGGTCAGGGCCAGATCCCCGTTCCCGGAACCGGAGCCGCTCCGGGCGGGCTCCCCTGGCCCGGACCCGGCCAGGGCGGCAAAAAATGCCGTCGCCTCCTTGACCGACTTCCTGGTCAGCTCGGAGATGTTCACGCCCCCCACCCGGATGGCCAGGGACTCCTTCCGCAGGCGGGCGCCCAAGCACTCCGGGCAGGGCCGGATGCTGACCAGCCGCTCCACGTACGTCTCGATCTCCTCCCGCACCCGGGAGGACTGCGTGTCCTTGTAGCGCCGGTCCAGGCTGCCCAGGCTGGAGCCGAAGAACTCCTCCCCCAGAGATCGCAGGCTGCTGTCCAGGCCCGCCATCGGGCCGTCCACCTTCGTGCCCAGCCCGTCGCAGGCCGGGCAGGCTCCATGGGGGTTGTTGAAGGAGAAGATCCGCGGGCTGATCTCCGGATAGCTCACCCCGCACTCGATGCAGGCCATCCGCTCGGAGAAGGTCAGGTCCCTCTCTGCCTCGGGCAGATTGATGGTCACGATCCCATCCGCCAGCTTCAGCGCCGTCTCCAGCGAGTCGGCCAACCGCCGCGGCAGATCCGGCGTGACTACCAGGCGGTCCACCACCACCTCGATGGTATGCTTCCTGTTCTTGTCCAGCTCGATGGGCTCGTCCAGGTCGCGGAGCTTCCCGTTCACCCGCACCCGGACGAAGCCCTCCTTGCGCATCTGGCTGAAGATCTGCCGGTATTCCCCCTTGCGCCCGCGGACCACGGGCGCCAGGACCTGAATCTTGGTCCCCGCGGGCAAGGCCAGGACCTGGTCCACGATCTGGGTGACCGTCTGGGACGTGATGGGCTTGCCGCAGCTATAGCAGTGGGGACGGCCGATGCGGGCGTACAGGACGCGCAGGTAGTCGTAGATCTCGGTGACGGTGGCCACCGGGGAGCGGGGATTCTTGCTGGTGGTCTTTTGCTCGATGGAGATAGCCGGAGACA
>JACQXP010000462.1 GCA_016208645.1 Candidatus Methylomirabilota bacterium
ACACCCAATCCCCAACCCCCGTTCCTCAGCCGCCGCGCGCGAACGCAGGATACAGCGTCATGCCCCCGTCAACGAAGAGGGTCTGCCCGTGGATGTAGTCGGAATCATCCGAGGCGAGCCACACGGCAGCCTTCCCGATGTCCTCGGGAAGGCCGATGCGGCCGTACGGAATGAGCATCAACAGGGCGTTCAGCGCCACCGGCGTCTCCCAGGCGGCCCGGTTGATGGGGGTCTGGATGGCGCCCGGGGCGATGGAGTTGACGCGAATGCGATGGGGCGCCAGCTCCTGGGCCAGGGACTGCATGAGGAGCTTCACGCCGCCCTTGGAGGCCGCGTAGTTGACGTGCCCCGCCCACGGGATCTTCTCGTGCACGGACGAGACGCAAAGGATCTTCCCCGCCGCCCGGGAGACCGCGGGCCGGATCCCCCGGCGGATCATCTTTGGAGACGTCCGCCTGGAGGGCCATGGCCTCGGCGCCGCCCGCCTTGATCTTGTCCACGACCTGCTGGGCCGCCTCGGGTTTGGCGACATAGTTGACCACCACATCGGCGCCGGCCGCGCCCAGGGCCAGCGCCACGCCCTCTCCGATCCCCGAGTTGGCGCCGGTCACCAGCGCCTTCTGCCCTCGTAATGGCTGGTAGGACATGAAGTCTTCTCCTCCTCGCGCTCAAACCACAGCCCAATGGGCAGGCTGCACCTGGTAAGAGGCGGACCGCCCCCAAAATGGTTCAACCTTCCGCCGACATGGGTGCAGGTGGATCGGAAATGGATGTGAGATGGGGATCAGCCCTTGGCGAGTTGTTCCAGAAGGAACTGCCGCAGGTGGGCCTTCATCTCTTCCGGCATGGCAAGCGGGAAGGTCTGGCCGGCGAGCTCGCGGGACTTCTTGTAGGTGTTCAGGTAGGCTACACACAGCTTGCACCCCGCCAGGTGCCGTTCAAGCTCCGCAGTAACTTCGGGACTGAGGGTCGCATCCAGGTACTCGGACAGGGAGCTCAGGCTGACTTCTCTGCATGTCGGATGTCTCAATTTCGGTTCACTTTCGTTTTGCCCTCCAGAGTCCCATGTCCCGGCTGGCGAGTCCGGTCTCTCGAAGGCTGAAGCATGCGCCTGAAGCAGACCGACGAATGCGGCAACGGACTCACTTGCCACCTTGGCGCTGGCGCAGTTTGCGAATGGCTTCGGCCCGCATTACTTGCATGGCGCGGGTCTCCTGCCCCGAATAGCGTTCTTCCTTCCAGGGGTCGGCATGCATATGGTACCCGTTCTCCTCCCAAAAGCCGGGCGGATTCACCTCGAGGAATTCGAACGCCCGCACCCACTTGGCGCTCTTCCAGAAATAGAGCTTGGGGACCACCAGCCGACAGGGGCCGCCG
>JACQXP010000463.1 GCA_016208645.1 Candidatus Methylomirabilota bacterium
CCGGCTCCACCTCGAACCCTCGCTCCTCAAGCTCCAAGGCAAAGAGGGCCAGGTACTTGATCTTGGAGGGGGCCTCGATCACTCGCTCTGCCTGGGCGGCAAACTCGACGTGCTCCGGCGCATGGACAGGAATGGCCTGAGGCGTTTTCAGGACCTCCTCGGCCGTTCTTCTCAGTTCCGGGTCGTCAGTTTCAACGACGATCAAGTGGATGTCAGCCTGCCAGCGGCCGTTCACCTGGGGCTGGCCCCGCCTCCGGATGATTCCCCTCTGCAATGCGCAACCCTCCACAAGGCGAAGATTTTTCTATCCAGATAGCGTTCCCTACGGATCGAGGAGCCAAACAGGAGTGTGTCTATATTTTTTCTCTTGACAACGGCAGGCGCCCTAGAGAAAATCTGGTCTGACCATTAGACCATCCGACCAACAGACCTGGCCGAACATACCTGATGACACTGAGAGCCGTCAAGAAGAAGAGGGTATACGAGGACATCGTCGGGCAGATCCAGGAGCTGCTGGCCGACGGCGAGCTGAAGTCGAGGGATCAGCTCCCTCCGGAGCGAGAACTGTCCGAGAGGTTTCAGGTCAGCCGAACCTCAGTCCGAGAAGCCATCCGGGCCCTGGAGTCCATGGGACTGGTGGAGAGCAGGTCGGGGGAGGGGACGTACGTCGCCGCGAGCGTGGAAGCCCTCCTGAGCCCCCTGGCCTCCGCCCTCCGGCAGCAGAAGGACCCCATCCTCGAGGTGTTCGAAGCGCGGAAGATCCTCGAGCCCGAGATCGCGGCCCTGGCGGCCGAGCGGGCCACGGCGAGACAGGTCCAACAGCTCGAGGCGATCTTGGAAAAGCAGGCCCGACAGATCGCGAATGGGGAGACGGGGGTGGAGGCGGATACCGCCTTTCACTCAACCCTGGCCCAGGCGGCAAGGAATAGGGTGTTCTTGAGACTCAATGCCGCCCTGGTGGACAGCCTCCGCGCGACCCGGGAGCGGTCCCTGCAGACCCAGGGCCGGCCCGCCCGGTCCCTGGCCGGCCATCAGAAGATCCTGCAGGCCATCCGGGCCAGGGACCCAGCCAAGGCCAGACAGGCCATGCTGGGGCACCTTGAAGCCATCGAGCACAACCTCTTGGAGCGACGGGTCAAGGAGAGGAGGGCAAACGCCAGAAGGGGGATCGAGAAGGTGTCCCGGGCGGGATGACCTCTCGGGGCGGGGAGGAATCTCACTCCAATTGACGACAAGGGGAGGCGCGAGCATGACTGGTTCGGTGGAGGTCGTGTACCGCGGGATTTTCCAGAAACACCTCGGGCAGCGCATCACCCGCGGCATCGTCCTGGCCGCCTGGAAGGAAGGCAAGGTCGGGATTTCCTTCGGCCGCTATGGGGACTCTCCGGAGCGGAACGGGATCCCGGCCAAGAGTTTCGCGGTCGTGGCGGACAACGAGGAGGAGTTGCAGGCCTATCTTTCCCGGTACGAGCCGAGCAACAACGACGTGACGGTCGCCGTGGACGACACCCTCTGCAAGGGGGTAGAGTCCTGGGCCTGGTATGGGCTCCAACCCATCAATAAACTGACCCGGGCGGGCGGGACGGTCCTGGTTACCTCCATCCAAACACCTGAGGAACTGTTGAAGGATTGCCACCGCAAGAATGCCGAGTGGAACCTTGCGGTCCTGAAGGGGACTGCCAGTTTCTCAGGCCTGTGGGTCTACAAGGAAGACCACACCGATGTCCGGGTGCTGGGCGCGATCGCCAAGGTAGCCCCTCACGTGGTCAAGATCGAATCGGTGGAGGCGGCCATCCGAGGGGAATGGGGGGACGAGTTAAAGGTCGGTTCGGCTCGGAAGGCCTACGAGCGGGTCGAGATCCGGACGGTGCGACCGGAGGAAGGGAACCCGGAGAAACCCTACGAGTTCCAACTCCCCAAGTGGTGGGAGATGAAGGAGGCCCTGGTCATTCCTGGCATCCCCGTCCGGCAGGAAGTGCGGGGCTGGGATGGAGGATATCGCCCGGGTCGGAATCCCACCTTCAAGAAGTTTGCCACCCGGACCATGAGGCCCGTGGTGGACTTTGAGATTTGCACGAAGTGCACCATCTGCTGGCTGCAGTGTCCCGATTCCTGCTTCGACGTTACTCCCACCGGTCACTATGACGCCAACATGGAGGCCTGTTGTGGGTGCGGCGTCTGCGAGGCGGTCTGTCCAGTGAAAGACTGCATCACCATGGTGAACGAGCGGGCGTTCGAGGACAACGCCAGCCAGTTCGAGGCCTATCAGAAGGACGAAGCGGCCTACAAGGCCTGGCTGAGGGAGAAGATCCAGGACAAGGTGGTGACCTCTCGCTCCCACGGGTTCCGTTACCGCGGGCAGTACCAGGAAGAACTGGCCCAGATGGCGGCCGAGGGCGAAGGTCCCGGGGGGTCGTAGGCCCCGAGAGGGGCTCTCCCTGATCCCAATGGAGGTGACGACATGAGCGTAGCGACCACAGAGGCGCCGGTGCCGGCAACGGCGGCCGACAAAGAGATGCTGATCAGCGGATGCGCGGCCATCGCCCAGGCCCTGCGCCTGGCGGACCTTGACGTGGTGACCGCCTATCCCATCCGCCCCTACGACACGGTGATGCAGGCGGTGGCCAAGCTGATCGCCAACGGGGAGCTGGATGCCGAATACATCGTGGCCTCCAGCGAGCACGACCAGTTCGAGATCGTGAAGCATGCCTCCGCGGTGGGTGCCCGAGTCTTCTGCGGGTCCAGCGGCGTAGGATGGATGTATGCCATGGAGGCCATTGCCGTCACCCCCGCGCTGCGGCTTCCCATGCTCGCCCTGGTGGGGAACCGGGCCCTCGACGACCCGGGCGCCTTCGGCTGCGAGCACAACGACGCTCTCTGCGTCCGGGACCTGGGGTGGATGCTCACCTGGGTGGATCATGCCCAGGAGGCGCTGGATACCGCCCTCATCGCCTACCGGGTGGCCGAGGACCCGCGGATCTTCCTGCCCTGCGCCATCGGGGCGGATGGGGCATTCCTGACCCACTCGGAAGCCCTGGTGAAGGTCCCCAGCAAGGAGAAGGTGGACCGGTTCCTTCCCAAGTACAACAGGAGGGACAAGCAGCTCCACCCGGATAACCCGATCACCGTCGCCCCTCAGGTCAACGAGGACTGGGTCATGGAGATCCGGAAGCAGAACGACGAGGCCATGCGCCGGGCGCGGGGGGTGATCCAGGAAGCCTATGCGGATTTCCACCGGATCTTCGGCCGCCAGGGAGGCAACCCCTTCGTCGAGGAGTACATGACCGATGACGCTGACGTGATCCTCTTCGGCCAGGGAACCCTCTCCATGCCGGTGAAGGTCGGCGTCCGGAAGCTCCGCGAGCAGGGCCATAAGGTCGGATTCGTACGCCTGAAATGGTTCCGGCCCTTCCCGACTCCGGAGATTCAGGATGTCCTGCGGCGGGCCAAGGCGGTGGGCGTCATTGACCGGGACTACTCCTTCGGGTCCCCCAACTATGGGGCGGTGCTGTATAACGAGGTCCGCTCCGCCCTGTATGACCTGGAGGAGCGGCCCCGGGTGATCAGCTTTATCTGCGGCCTGGGCGGTCGCGAGGTAACCCTGGACAGCGTAACCGAGATGAGTGAGATCCTTCTCAAGACGGCGCAGACGGGAAGGGTTGAACAGCCCACTTACTGGATTGGCGTGCGGGGGTGATGATGATGACGACAGCGCTTACCGTGCTACCGACGCAGGATCTGCAGCCGTTCAAGGGCGTCAAGAAGGTCAGGATCGAGGAATACTTCACCTCGGGGCACCGGACCTGCCAGGGGTGCGAATCAGCCCTGGTGATGAAGCTCATGGCCAAAGCCGCCGGCCCCCGGACTATCATCCTGGGTTCGACCGGGTGCATGTACGTGGCCAACACCACGTACTATTCCACCTCGTGGGTGGTGCCCTGGATGCACACCCAGCTCGGCGCCTCCGGCTCGGCGGCCGTAGGAACCGCGGCCGGCCTGAAGGTCCTCATGCGCAAGCAGCGGATCAAGGAAGAGCCGATCAACGTCATCGCATTCTGCGGCGACGGGGGCGGGGCCGACATGGGACTCTCCTCCATCTCGGCGGCCCTGACCTATCCCGAATACAACTTCCTGATCCTGATGTACGACAACGAATCCTACGCCAACACCGACATCCAGCTCTCCAGCATGACCCCCTACGGGGCCAACACCACCTTCTCCCCTCCGGGGAAGGCCCGGCGGATTTTGCACAAACGGTGGAAGAAGAATGTCGCCTGCATGCTGGCGGCCGGGCACCCGGAATGCCGGTATGTGGCCACGGTGGATGCCTCCTATCCCTTGGAGATGATGAACCGGGTGCGGAAGGCCCTCTCCATCGGCGGCCCCACCTTCATCCACTCCCTGGACCCCTGCCCCAAGGGGTGGGACTATGACCCGATGCAATCCCATGAGCTCGGGGAGCTGGCGGTGGAGACCGGGGTCTGGCCCCTGTTCGAGGTGGAAAACGGGATCCTGAAATTCTATGGCAAGTCCAAGGCCATCGCCCAGGGGCGCAAGCGGAAGCCGGTTCGGGAGTATCTCCTGCGGCAGGGGCGGTTCGCCCACTTCACCGAGGAGGACCTCGACTACTTCCAGAAGAAGATCGACGGGATGTGGGAGCGATGGCTCCTTCCCGGCATTGCCCCCTTCCGCCTAGCCGACGATATCAAGAAGGCCCTGGCCAAGTCGGAGGCCGAGCTGGAGGCCACCAGCTAGAGATCACACGTGAAGTCCAGGGCCGCCCAAGGGGGTGGCCTGGAGTTCCCCTTGCTCCCATAGGGCTGAAATCTCTGGGGACCAAGATGGAGCTTGACCTGGACAAGGATAGAATTCCTCTTTCCAACCGCGACGCCGTTCAACCGAAAAGTTGAGCGGCGTCTTTGTTTCGCCATCAGGAATCTCTGCACTGTCTTGATGGCCACGCCCCCAGCCAGACTGTCCGGTCCGAGTGAGAATAGTCAGTGTGTGATGATTCGGACTGTCCCGATCTTGTAAGTGTCTGTAAGTCCATGCAAAATAAGCTCTTGACGCCGCCCGCCGTGGGTGCGACCTTATAGATGTGGTCAGGCCACCGGACCATCCGGCCTGTTCCACGAAGCCTTCCGGATCGTTTTGCCCCGCAGGGGGCCGTCGCCTCTGGCGGCGGCGTATCCTGAGTGTCCCTTCCGATTCGCATTGCACGCGATAGCGAGTGAGGAAGGACCCCGCGTGAAATCGGTCAGCCCCGAGGCCTTTCAGGCCGTACAGAAGATCCGGGTCTCAGAAGAGATCATCGACCAAGTACGCGACCTGATCGTGTCCGGTCGCCTCCAGCCGGGGGACCGCCTCCCCGCCGAGCGGGAGCTTGCCCGGACCTTCAGGGTGGGCCGCGCGGCGGTGCGAGAGGCCATCCGCGCCATGGAATCGTTGGGGGTCGTCGAGGCACGCCCCGGCGAGGGAACGTTCGTGGCCACCCTTGCTGGGAGTCCCGCACGCGACCCGATCATCGCCACCCTCTTCCAAACGTGGAGCACCCAGCGGAAGCTGTTCGAGGTCCGCCGGGTGCTGGAGCCGGGATTGGCGGCTCTGGCCGCGCGGCGGGCCACCGCGGAGCAGGTTGAGAAGTTGCGGGGCGTCCTGGGAGAGCAGGAGG
>JACQXP010000464.1 GCA_016208645.1 Candidatus Methylomirabilota bacterium
CCGCCGACGGTCAGGCCGTTGATCAGGATGGTCGGCAATCCGACGCCCACCGGCACCGACTGGCCGTCCTTCCCGCAGGTGCCGATCCCCTCGTCCAGCTTCAGGTCATTGCCCACCATGGTCACGCGGGTCAGGGCGTCGGGGCCGTTGCCGATCAGGGTCGCCCCCTTGACCGGCCGGCCGATCTTTCCGTCCTCGATCAGGTAGGCCTCGCTGGCGGAGAAGACGAACTTGCCGTTGGTGATATCCACCTGCCCGCCACCGAAGGCCACGGCGTACAGGCCCCGCTTCACCGACCGGATGATCTCCTCGGGCGGCGTCGTCCCCGGCAGCATGAAGGTATTCGTCATTCGCGGCATCGGGTGGTGGGCGTAGCTTTCCCTGCGGCCGTTGCCGGTCGGCGCCATCTTCATGAGGCGGGCGTTCAACCGGTCCTGCAGGTAGCCCTTGAGGACGCCGTTCTCAATCAGCACGTTGCGCTGCGTCGGCATCCCCTCGTCATCCACGTTGAGCGAGCCCCGGCGGCCCGGGATGGTCCCATCGTCCACCACCGTGCAGAGGGCCGAGGCGACCCGCTCGCCCAGGCGGCCGCTGAAGGCCGACGTGCCCTTGCGATTGAAATCGCCCTCCAGGCCGTGGCCGACCGCCTCGTGGAGCAGGATGCCGGGCCAGCCCGGCCCCAGGACCACGTCCATGTATCCGGCCGGCGCACTGTCGGCGTCCAGGTTGACGATGGCCTGTCGGGCCGCCTCGCGCGCAATGTGGCCGAACCGCTCGGCCTCGAGGAAGAAGCCAAACTCAGCCCGGCCGCCGCCGCCGAACGTCCCCATCTGGCGGATGTCCGGTCCCCGCCGGGGATCCTCGGCAATGCACGTGACCTGCAGGCGATGCAGGGGCCGGACGGCCCCCACGACCCATCCCTCGGAGGTGGCCACCAGGACAACCTTCTGCTCGCTGGCTACGGTGGCCATCACCTTGGTGATGCGGGCATCACAGGCCCGGGCGATCCGATCAATCTGCTGCAAGAGATCAATCTTGGC
>JACQXP010000432.1 GCA_016208645.1 Candidatus Methylomirabilota bacterium
CCAGTTCGGTGGTCCGCTCCCGGACCCGGGCATCCAGGGTGAGGGCATGCTGCTGGATCTCTTGGTAGAGCCGGGCATTCTGAATGGCCATTGCGGCTTGGGCAGCGAAAGAGGCCAGGTAGGCCAGTTCGTCGGAGCTGTACTGACGAGGGTGCGTCGTGTTGAAGGTGAGGACCCCCACGACCTCGTCCCGGATCATGATGGGAAGCCCGAGGTAGGTCACGAGGCCGAGTTCTCGATCCTGGTGAGTGTAGACGTTCCGGGGATCGTGCTGGCACTCCGGGACGTACAGCGGTTGCCCGGACGCCGCCACGATGCCCGACAGGCCCGTGCCCAAGGGAAGCCGGAGCCCCTCGAGCATTGCGGATGGCCGGCCTGCCACCGCCCCCAGCCGGAGGACCTGGGCGTCCCTGTCCACGAGCAGCACTTTCGCGTGCGGGGTCCCTGCGATCTGGGCAGCCTCTCCGACGATCCGGCCGAGCATCTCCTGAAGGTCCAGTCCCGCCATGACCGTGCGCGCCGCCCGCAGAAGCGCCCCCAACTCTTCCCCCCGGCGTACAGCCGCGCTGTGCAAGCGGGCATTCTCCAGGGCAATAGCCGCCTGGCCGGCGAAGGATCCGAGCAGGGCGATCTCCTCGTCGGTGAAGTCATGGCGCGCCCGAGTGAAGATGGCCAGGCTACCGGTGACCCGGTCGCCATAGACCAGCGGGAGGACGATGCAGGAGATCAGCCCCTCCGTCGCTGCCCACGCCTTGTTGATGAATCGCGGGTCTTGGGTCACGTCTTCACTGGTGACAGGCTGCCGCGTCGCCACGGCGATGCCTATGAGACCCTCCCCGGGGCGGAACCGAAGGGTGAGGCCCCCTTCCGGCTCGCGCACGCCGGCGCTGGCGACCAGGTGGAACGTGTCCTCCTCCCCCGTCCGCTCAAAAAATCGCCCAGCGGCGCCTGGAATCAACACCTGGGCGGCCGCCAGGATCTCCTGCGCCACCGCTGGCGGGTCCAGCGCCGCCGTCAAGGTTCGGCTCAGCTCGTTAAGGGTCGCGAGCTGTTGGGTTCGCTTGGCCAGTGCCTCCTCCGCCCGTTTGCGGTCGGTGATGTCCTGTTTGATCGTGACGAAGTGGCTGATCTCCCCGCGTTCGTTAAAGACTGGTGTGATGGTCTGCTCGTCGGTGTAAATGCTCCCGTCCTTGCGGCGATTGATGACCTCCCCGTGCCAGACCTGCCCGGCCAGGATCGTCTCCCACATATGCCGATAAAATGCCTGGTCGTGCTTGCCCGACTTTAGGAGGCGCATTGTCTGGCCGAGGGCCTCCTCCGGGGTGTACCCGGTGAGTTGGGTGAAGGCGGGATTCACCCAGGTGACAAGCCCCTCCCGGTCGGTGATGACTATGGCGTTCGCGGCCGAGTTCAACGCCGTGCTTTGCAGGCGAAGCCGCTCCTCGATTTTCTTGCGCTCGATGAGTTCGCGCCGCACTGTCTCGTAGAGCCGGGCGTTCTCGATGGCCACGGCTGCCTGGGCGGTCAGGGACTCGAGGAGGTCGCGTCGAGCCTCGGTCACGGTGCCATCTGCTGGACCGATGACGTTGAGGACCCCGAGGACGCGCTCGCCCGCCAGGATGGGCACCCCGAGGTAGCAACGGAGGTTGTGCCTGACATTGAAGTCCCCCCACACCTGGCGCGGGTCTACGGTCATGTCCGGAACCCAGAGCGCGCGCCCGCGGGCGGCCACCTCGCCCGAGAAGGACTCGCCCACCTGAATCGGGGCCAACCCGGTCTCTTGCTGGAAGGCCTCCTGGAGGGGCCCGGCGGACGCCCTCCACACGAGCCGTCCATCCTCCACGAGAAATAGATTGGCCAGGCTGGCCCCCGTCAGGTCTGCGGCCGCAGTCACAATGGCCGCCAGGATCTGCTCCAGGTCAAGGGAGGCGGCGATCGCCTGGTTCGCCTTGAGGAGGGCCGTCACCTCACCGTGGCGGTGACGGAGATCGGCCTCGCGCGCCGCCAGCACGTTCAGCGTCTCTGCGAAGGCGCCCGCAACCTCACCGACCTCCCCGCCCCCCTCGACGGGGACACGGACGCCCGGCTCGCCGGCGCCGATCCGGCGGACCGCTCCGGCCAGCCGCTGGAGGGGACGCCACGTGTTGCGGGCGATCCAAAGACCAATGGTCGCAGCCAGGAGGAAGATCAAGGACGCGGGCAGCCCGATGAGCAGGAGGAGCTGGCGCACTCGGGCAGTGACCACGGCCTCCGGGATGGCCGCCACGGCCCGCCATGGCGTCCCGGGGACGACGGCCTCGGCGCGGAGCATCCCGGGAGGGAAAGTCCAGGGGGTGCCGAACGCGGCCCTTACATTGCTGTGGAGCAGGGTCAAGCCCTGGCCATCCACGACGGCCCACGTGACCGACGGCGCATGGCCCAGATGATCCCGGAGATGATCCGGGAGATGCCCCCCGGTCACCTCCTGACTGACTGCGGCGAGACGGAGAACGGCGGTGATCACGGCGGTGACCTGCCCCACGTCGTCCAGGATGGGATGCGCAAGGATCACATTGGGGGTCCCCGTGATCCGCCCGATCTGAAACCCGCCGACGGCCGGCCGGCCGGACCGGAGGGCTTGCTGGAACCAGTCCCGGTCCTGCACGGTGACCCGCTGTGCCGGGGGGACCACGACGGCGCTCACCACAACCGTCCCATCGGGGTTGATCAGGCCCATGTTCTCGAGGTCGGGTGAGTGCGCCAGAAGGTCGCGGAAGAGCCGGCCGGCCTCCTCTCGACCTGCCTGTGCCGACACCTGTCTGCCGTCGCCCGGCGACAGGCGGGCGGCAGACAGGTCCCCCGCCCGGACCGCGGGCAGGCGAGCGAGGGTCGCGAGCATCTCCCGCACGGCCGCCACACGACGGGCCGCCAGGTCGGCGATGCCCTCGGCCTCCATCTTTGCCTCGTGCTGCACCCGGAGCCGCTCCTCCCGGACCTCCCTGAGAATCCAATACACGCCGAGTCCGGCCAGAGGAAGGAGGGTCGCCACGAGTAGCGCGATGAGCCGCGCCCGGAGGCCCCAGCCGCCTGATTTGCGATTGCCGATTGCTGATTGCCGATTGAACGATCCCATCTGCCTCAATCCCCCACCAGCTTGGGTCTATCGCAAATCGGCAATGAGCTTTTGCCTCCTTGCTCCCCTTTCGTCCCCTCCCGCCTCACCCCTCACGATCCCCCTTTCACGTTTCACGCCTCACGCTTCACGTTTCACGTCCCCCGGTCCGCCGAACGGCAGCACCACGGTGAACGTGCTTCCGCGGCCTTCGCCGTCGGACTCGGCCCAGATGCCTCCTCCGTGTAGCTCAACGAGCTTCTTCGTCAAGGCGAGACCCAGGCCCGTCCCCTCGTGGCGCTGGGCCTGGGTGGTTTCGAGCTGGATGAACTCCTGGAAGAGGCGCGGAAGATCCTCGGGCCGGATGCCCACGCCCGTGTCCTTCACCTCTATCACCAAAGAAGGCAGAAGGCAGCCGGCAGAAGGCAGTACGGATGCGTCTGGTGCCTGCTGCTCGCCGCCTTCTGCTTTCTGCCTTCTGCTTTCTGCCTTCTGGAACGCCCGCAGGATGATCGTGCCGCCGTCCGGCGTGAACTTCACGGCGTTGCTCAGCAAGTTGAACAGGACCTGCTTCAAGCGGACAGGATCCGCCTGGAGGGACGGCAGATCCGGCGCGAGGTCGGCCTCAATGGTCTGGCCCTTCTTCGTGGCCAGCCCCCGGCCGATGACCAGGATGTCCTCCAGCGTCTGGGCGACCGGCAGCGGCTCGAGGCGGAGATCCAGCTTGCCAGCTTCCACCTTGCTGATGTCCAGGATGTCATTGATGAGCTGGAGCAGGTGCTTGCCGCTGTTGTGGATGTGCCCCAGGTAGCGGACCTGCTTCTCCGTAAGGGGCGCCACCCCCTGCCCCAGTAACAGCTCGGAGAAGCCGATGATCGAATTGAGCGGCGTCCGGATGTCATGGGACATGTTCGCCAGGAATTCCGACTTGTGCTGGGAGGCAAGCATCAGGCTCAGGTTTGCCGCCTCCAATTGCCGGGTTCGCTCCTGAACGCGCTGCTCCAGCATGGCGGCATGCTGCCGGATCTGCTGGTACAGCCGGGCGTTTTCCATGGCGATGGCCGCCTGAGCAGCAAAGGAGCGGAGCAGGTCCACTTCGCCGTCGGAAAAGTCGTGGGGCACGCGGGTGTAGACGGTTAGGGCGCCGGTGACCCGCTCGCCCAACATCAGCGGGACGATGATGCAGGAGACGAGGCCCTCCGCCACTGCCCAGGCCTGATTGACGAACCGCGGATCCGTGGTGACGTCCGCGCTCGTGACGGGCTGTCGCGTGGCGGCGGCAATGGCCGTTAGCCCTCCTCCCGGGCGGACTCGCACGGTGAGCCCCCCCTCCGGATCACGCAGGCCGACACCGGCGACCACCTGCAGCCCCTCCTCTTCCCCCACCCGCTCCCACACGCGACCGGCGGCCGCCGGAATGAGGATCCGGGCGGCGTTCAGGGCCTCCTGCGCTACCTGCTTGGGGTCCAGCAGCGTGGTCAGGGCGCGACTCAGTTCGTTGAGGGTCGCGAGCTGCCGTGTGCGGGCAACCAGGGTCTCCTCGGCCCGCTTGCGCTCGGTGATATCCCTCAAGATACCTATGGCATTCCACTTGTCTTTCAGTCGTATGGCGGAAACAGACAGCTCTACGGGAAATTCTGCTCCATCTTTTCTCACAGCCACCAGTTCGAGCGTCTTCCCAACAACAGGCCCATCCCCCGTTGCTTGAAATTTGGGGAAACCCTTTCTGTACGCATCGTGGTAGCGCTGAGGTCCAAGAAATGTGTGCACCTCCTTCCCCATTGCCTCCTGGCTCGAATAGCCAAATACCCCTTGCGCCGCTTGATTCCAATAGGCAACGCATCCATCGTGATCCATCAAGATAATCGCATCCTGGGCGGAGGCGGCAAGGGTCCGAAATCTCTCCTCGCTCTCCTGGAGCGCCGCCTTGATCCGCCTCCGTTCCGTGATGTCCTTAAAAGCGACGACTGCACCGATTAACTGGCCCGCCTCCCGAATCGGTGTGCTCGCGTACTCGACAGGGAAACTGGTGCCGTCCCTTCTCCAGAACACATCGTCAGTGACATGATGCACTGCGCCGTCCTTGAACGCAGCATAAATTGGACACTCCTCTCGTGGGTTGGGCGTCCCATCCGGTTTCGAGTGGTGCAGGATCTCGTGCATGGGCCGGCCCAGAAGCTCTTCGACGTCATGCCCGAGGCTTTGCGCCGCAGCCGGATTGACAAACGTCGTTCTGCCCTCCAGGTCCACTCCATAGACCCCCTCTCCCAATGACTCTAAGATCAAATTGTTCCGGCGGCCGAGCCTTTCCATCTCAGCAGCTAAGGTTTCCGACCGCTTCAGGGCCACCCGAAGGCGCTGGCCTGTCTCCCAGTCAAAAATCCTGAGCATTCTCCCAACAGCCCAGGCAGCCACGGCTGCGCAACCCGCCCTGAAGGCTTGTACGGGAATGGGTACCGCCGAAAGGAAGGAATCAACGTTCAGCCAGTTCGCTGGAAAGAAGCCAGCTCGTGGGACAACCAGCCCGCTTAAAATGCCGTAGATGAGGAAGGACACACCCGCCCACCCGAAATGGGTCTTTACCTGGAGCGGCTCCAAGGTCTCTCTTTCATCTTGGTAATAAAGGAAAAAGCCCAGGGCGGTGAAAAGGGAGCCGGCAAAACCGAGAAGATACCGCGCCCAGATACTTCCCACCTGCCAGAAGTCATGCGAGGCAAGAGCGGACGTGAGGATGACAAGGCCTATCACAGGGGAGAGCCACCACCCGAGATACCGCGTACTCCGTGTTTGCCACTGGGGGGAGCGTCGTCCATTAATTCTCAACAGTCGTCTGCCAAATTCGAACAGGAAAACGAAGGAAGCTACAAGGCAGAACCAGCGAATCAGATCCAGCGTGTCGTTCCTGCCTTTAATTATGGCCCACATATCCAGCCATTCGTTTGCCCCGTGGATCAGACCAAACCCTGCCAAAAGCCATAGGATCTCTGCCAATCTGAAGGCGCTCCCCTTCCTCGGCTGCATCAAAATAGAAATCCCCAAAGTAAAAAAGGCCAGTCCATAGGCGAAAAATACGATATCCAACTGATTCAGAAACCACTGGCGCATTAGACCCATCTCTCACCCCCTAGTTTGCGATTTGCGATTGCAGATTGTGGATTGAAAGCCATCATCTCGGTTCGGAGTCTAGATGACGCGCCAGTCCCGATCAATCGAGAATCACCAATTCGAACCTCACAAGACAATCCTCAATCCCCGGCCCTCAGACCGGGGCCCGGAGCGCCGGCGGTTGCAGGCCGGGCAACCAGGCGGCCCACGGTCTCTGTCAGGACCCGGGCCGATACCGGCTTGGTCAGGAACTCCTCGGCCCCCAGGGCCAGCGCCTGGTCGGCGCGGATCTGGTCCGGCCCGGTGAGGACCAGGACCGGCAGGCTTCGGGTACGACGCCCCTCGCGCACCCCCCTGAGCACCTCCCAGCCGTCCACATCCGGGAGGCTGGTGTCCAGCACGAGGCGGTCGGGTGGCCCTGCAGCTAGTGCGGCGAGGGCCTGGGCGCCGTTTTGAACGCACTCCACGACGGAGCCGGCGCTCGCCAGGGCCGTGTCGAGCCGCTGCGGGACGGGCGCCTCCTCGTCAAGCACCAGGATACGCCTCGGGCATGACCCCCGGATTGGGGGG
>JACQXP010000433.1 GCA_016208645.1 Candidatus Methylomirabilota bacterium
GACCGGTAAGGCCGACTGGAAGCTGGACCTGCTGGCGGACCGGGACGGCAGCGTGGCCGGCATCCGGGATGTGCACAGCCGGGCCGAGGGGAAGCCCCTGCAGGTCGTCGCAGACAAGAAGAACGGTTACGGCCATTGGTGAGGAACGGAGGCCATCCGTGCGAGAGAGGGAACGAGAGTTGCGCCGGCGCCGCAAGCGTCGGAAGGAAGGGGTGAAAGTCCGCCGCAAGGCCGCCAAGGCGGGCGACGCACACCCTGCGGGGGCAGAGCGGTCGAAGGCCAAGCGGCGCTCCGAGGCCCCGGCCGAGACGGCACCCGCCGCCCCGTCGGCAGCCCCCCCGGAAGTGCCAGCGCCACCGGCACCGGCACCCTCGGCACCGCCCGCCGAGGGTGAACCCAGCGCCAACGCCTAGTCCGGCATCGCCAGGTGTCCGCCTCTGGCGGATTCGGTGGTTTTCGTTGCAGGCCGAAACTGCTGAATCCGGCGGAGGCGGACACTCGCGCATCCCCCAACGGCCCTGGCCGCCCCCGCGAGCCTCACGCGGAGCCGGGAGAGAGCAGTTCCGAGTATCTGGCCACCGCCAGCGCCTCGGCCCAGGTCCGGGCCCTCGCATCCTCCGGAAAGTGGCGCGCCATGAACTCGACCGCCTCGGGCCGGGTGTGGAAGAGCCGCCACAGGTGATTCACGCGGCTCCCCATCTTCATCAGGGTGAAGAACGCGTCCTCGGGCGAGGTCGGCTCCGGCAGCGGCCGCCCTCCCGGACGTGACGGTGTCCCGTACCAGATGACCGCGATCCCGTGCCCCGCCAGGACCCGCACGCGCAGGGACTCCTCTGAAGGCAGAGAATCCGGCTCTTCTACCCCCTCCGGAAAATAGATCGGAATCCGGGAACCCTCCACGACCGCGCTGGGCGTGAGCGGGGCTCCCGCGCTGTCCAGCAGCCGTTTGGTGGCATGGCTGATCCAGAATGTCCCCGGCTCGAAGACGTCCGGCCAGGCCTCGGCGACGATTCCCTCCGGCAGCGCCCGCTGCCGCTCCCGGACGGCCCAGCCATCGTCAATCCGATAAATCCGGCTCATCCGAAAAACTCACCGCCCAGGCGCCAAGCGCGCCAAGAATATCCCTATTGTTGAGACCTGTCGTGCCTTTGCGTTCTTGGCGATCTTGGCGGTGAAATATTCGGGTCCAAGCCGTTTCCCCGATCACGCGTAGAACGGGACGCCCGTGAACAAGAAGAGGGCGCGTCCCAGGACCTC
>JACQXP010000111.1 GCA_016208645.1 Candidatus Methylomirabilota bacterium
ACGCGCAGCCCGGGGGAGATGGTCTTGCTGAAGGTCCCCACCGTCAGGACCGGCGCCTCCGGGTCGGCCGCGGCCAGGGGGGCCGGCTCGCCGGCATCGTAGCGGAGGTGCAGGTAGGCCTCATCCGCCAGAACCGGCACGCCGGCCGCTGCCGCCGCGCGAAGCAAGGCGACGCGCCGATTGTCGGCCAGCGTCGTTCCGGCGGGATTCTGATGGTTGGGCATGCTGTAGAGGAGCTTCACGCGGATTTGCTTGAGGGCAGCGGCCGCGGCGTCGGGGACCAGGCCGTCTGCATCCGTGGCGACGGGCCGCGCCGTCGCTTCATACGAGGCGAAAACCTGCACCGCCCCCAGGTAGCTGGGCTCTTCGGTGCAGACCACATCCCCAGACTGGAGGAAGGCGCGGGCCACCAGGTCAATCCCCTGCTGGGAGCCGCTCACGATGAGGACCTGCTCCGCCTTCGTCGGCACGCCCCTGGTAGTGAGGTCCGCCGCCACCCATTCGCGGAGCGGACGGTACCCCTCTGCCTCCCCGTACTGGAGACCCGCCCGCCAGTCCTCGGCCAGGATCTCCGCCGCGGCCTCCTGGAGGG
The DNA here is from genome assembly GCA_016208645.1 of Candidatus Methylomirabilota bacterium. Classification (GTDB taxonomy): domain Bacteria; phylum Methylomirabilota; class Methylomirabilia; order Methylomirabilales; family 2-02-FULL-66-22; genus 2-02-FULL-66-22. The sequence goes on from JACQXP010000111.1 coordinate 593, forward strand.
CTTTCACCGGGAAGCCGGCCGGATCCGGCAGGCCCGAGGCGAAGTTGATGACCGGGCGCTGTGAGAGCACCCGGATCAGCGCCATGATGGGCGACGGCTCCACCCGTCCCATCCGTTCCGCATATCGTCTTTCCCACTCCATCTCGCCTCCTCTTGTCTTGTCCGCGAGCGTCCTGGGCCCCGCTAGGGCGTGTGGCCGGCATGGCGGGCCCGCCAGACGGCCTGGGCCGCCTCGGCGTATTTCTGGTGCAACTCATGCCAGTCAGGCATCTCGTTGATCCACCAGTATCGAGCCTCCGTGACCTCGTGCGACGGCTGCGGCGTCCCCCCCACCACGTCACACAGATAGACGACCGCAATGGCGCTGTGCGGACCGAATCCGGCGTCGGGCTTCCGCGTGAACACCCCCACGAGCTGCCGGGGCTGAACGTCGAGCCCCGTCTCCTCTCGCACCTCGCGGACGGCGGCCTCTTCGGGCGACTCGTTGGGCTCGACCCAGCCGCAGGGCAAACACCACAGCCCATCATCCGATCGCCGCACCAGCAGGATTCGACCTTCCCGATCGAAGATCGCGGCGTCGGCCCAGACCTTGGGTGTGATATAGCCCAGCTCCCCGGCCAGCCGATGCCGGACAGCATCAGGCGGGAGATCGAGCGCCTCACCGTAATACTTCACGGCGAGCGCCAGGAGCCGTTCGAACCGCTCCCGGTCGTAGGGATTGGTCGTGTGGTTGAGGCCGTTTCGGGCGATGGTCTGTAGCTCGTCCAGCAGCGGCAAGATATCCATCCGTGCGCTCTCCTCGCTCCTGGTGCGAGTCACCGGGCGAAGCCCGGGATGTTCGTGATGAGCGCCGCCGGCTGCTCTTCGGCAGCCCCCGCGCTTGCACGGAAGCGGGTCCCGAACACCCGGGAGACGCAGACCCAGCACGTGGGGCGAAAACCACGCGCCCTAGTCGAATATCACCGTCTTGTTCCCGTAGACGAGGACGCGGTTGCTCAGGTGCAGCTTCACGGCCCGCGCCAGCACGACCTTCTCCAGGTCTCTGCCCTTCGTCATGAGATCCTCGACGGAGTCCCGGTGGTTCACTCGCGTAACACCCTGTTCAATGATCGGCCCCTGGTCAAGCTCCGGCGTCACATAATGGGCCGTTGCCCCGATGATCTTCACCCCACGCTCATATGCGCGGCGGTATGCCTTGCTGCCCGCAAAGGCCGGAAGAAACGAGTGTCGGAGAATCGCAGATCCCAGCTCATGCCGAAATCTTCTGCCAGGGGGCGGAACGCATCGGCAATCCTCTCCCTGGGTATTTTGAAATCCCTTAACTCCCA
>JACQXP010000444.1 GCA_016208645.1 Candidatus Methylomirabilota bacterium
CACGTGCTTCCACGGCAACAGACCCGTGCGCCCCTGTCGATCCTGGAGTTGAAGGCCGCGGGCGTCGAGCCCGACGGCCCGCATGGGGACCGGCAGCAGCCGACCACGCGACGGGGGAGTGGGGACCTCCGCCGCTGCCGGCTCCGGAACCGGGGTCTCTGGCGGGGGCGGAGGGGGCGGCGCCTCGGCGACGACTGGCGCGGATGAGATCTGCGGGGCGGCTTCGGATCGTTCCGGTGCCGGCTGCAGCGCGTCCTTTGCCATCGCGATCATCGCCAGGCTGGCCTGCTGGAACTCGGGCGTGGCCCGAGGATGGGTGCGGGCCTGTTCCAGCAGCGCCAGGGCCTCCCCGGGCTCCTTGAATACCTGGAGCAACAGTCGGCCGTAGGCCATCAGGGCCTTCGGTGCCAGGGGGTCGTCGGGCCACGCCGCGATGGCTTCCCGGTAGCGCTCCGCCGCCTCCGCGAATTCCTGGCGCTTCTCGCAATCGCTCGCCAGGGCCAACTGGTCGCGCAGCGCGAGGGGCACGTCCCGATACGTGTGCTTGTGTTCCCGGGCCGCGGTCATGGCCCCTGTCATGTCCCGCGCCTTGAGATAGGCCCCCACGAGCCGCGCCGATTCCCTCCCCGCGGCGGCCTGATCCCCCCTGCGCGCATGGGCGTCGATGAGGGACGTCCGGGCGTCGATATTGTCGGGCTTCGCTTTGAGCAGGGCCTCCAGATCCTTGATGGCTCCCTCCGTGTCTCCCCGGTCCAGCTTTCCCAGGGCGGCAGCCAGCCGATCGGAGGCGGTCCAGGTGGTCTTCTTCTGGATGGCGGGCGCCAGGACCTTGGCCTCGAGGCCGGTCATCAGGATGGCGATCGCCACCAGCGCACCAAACCCAAAGCCGCCGATGTGGGCCCAGACGGCCACGCCGCCCACCTGGCCGCTCCGGGCCATGGCGAACTGCTGGAGGAGCCAGAGGGGCAGCGCCACATAGGCCGGCGCGTGGAATGTCCCCCGGAAGAAATAGATCCAGTAGAAGAACCGGATCCGCGTGGTGGCCTGCCGGACGAGGAACGCGCCCATCAGGCCGGCGATGGCCCCCGAGGCGCCCACCAACGGCATGGTGCTCTGTGCATGCATCGCGGCGTGGGTCAGGGTCCCCGCGACGCCGCTCACCACGTAGAGGACCGGGAAGAACACGCGACCCCACCGATCCTCCAGGCTCCCCCCCGCCAGCCAGAGGAACAGCATGTTCCCGATGAGGTGCAGCCACCCGCCGTGCATGAACATGGACGTGAACATGGCGAGCAGCCGGGGTTCGGCCGGGATGTAGCCATAGGTCCGGTACACGGACGCCGAGGCGCGGGCCTGGAATTGGCTCATGAGGCTATCCAGACGGACCTGCTCCTCGGCGATGACCTCGGGCGCCAGGTTCGGCGGCGGACGCCTGGCGGGGACCACGCGGACAAATTGCTTGGGGAGGCGGAGGTACGGATGCTCGCGGGCGAATTGCACGACCTCGCGGGCTCGCAGGCGGACCTCCTCGGCATGCTGGTTCATGATGGGAAGGGTGAGGAGAAAAACGGCCACGTTGGCCGCGACCAGCGTGATGGTCACCCACGGCAGGCGCGTGACCTGCTGATGCTCGTGCCCGATGGGGATCAACATGCCTCGCCCCCGGGGCGGGATGCGGCTCCAGCGAGGTTGCCGCGGGGAAGATCTTGGACGAGGCCCGAATACCGATTCTCTTGATCTGTGTGTACGAGTTGCTGCGGCATACCTGCGTCTTCTCCGAAGTGGGAGAAAGCGGTCAGAGTGGCCAGACGGTAGCATCCCGGATGCCGGTGTCAAGTTGAATCTGGGCGCGGTAAGGCGTGGCGAACGAGAGACCGGTGGTGATTTTTTTCAGAAAATCGGTCCGAACAGTTCCGGGGATCCCCCCACGGTGCAGCGTGGGAGCGA
>JACQXP010000445.1 GCA_016208645.1 Candidatus Methylomirabilota bacterium
AGGGCACGGACGTGCGCGCTAAGCAGGAGCCGAAGGGCACCGAGGGCACAGACGTGCGCAAGAAGGCCAAGAAGAAGACCGCGTCTGCCGAGGCCCCGAAGCCGAAGGGCATCGAGGGCACAGACGTGCGCAAGGGGCAGGAGCAGAAGTGACCCGTTTCCCTTCAGGGCGAGCGCCGGTCGGATTCCCGACCGGCGTTTTGCTTTTCTGGACCCGGGCTTCTTCCGGAATCGGTTTTGCCGGTCAATCTCAACCAGCCGGAATCTCGGGGATGCGGCGCTTGCGTTTTCCCGCTAGTTTGGCTATCTTTTGCCCATGACACCTCACGGGAAATCCCGCGCGCATTTCTCTCCCGTCACACGTCCACACATCCTGGCACTGGCTTTGTCCTTCGGCAGCCTTCTCGTCCTCGCCGGGTCCGTATTTTCTGCTGGCCGGAGCGACGTCGACCTGGAGGCCAGCATCCTTCGCGCCAAACCGGCCGTCGTCCTGATCAGCAGCGAGGTCGGCGCCGAGGTGACCATCCGCTGCGGCGCCGGCCCGGCCCAGACAGTGCGGCCGGATCCCCTCTACGAGACCGGCAGCGGCTTCATCGTTCACCCGGACGGCTACATCGCCACGAACGGCCACGTCGTCGAGCGCTTCTACGAGATGAACGAGCAGGGACTCGCGGCCGACTTCGTCAAGGCGGGGGCCGCGGAGGCCTGCGGGCCGGTTCTGGCCATGCTGCCCGAGGGTGCCCGGAAGGAGCGCCTGCGGGCCATCGCCGCCGACCCCGCCAATCGGAACCAGGTCCGCCTGATCAAGAAGCTCCAGGTGCACCTGTCCACGGGGAAGATCTACGCCGCGGCCGTCAAGGCCTACAGCCCCGCCATCAATCCGAACGCCCCTCCGGCCGGGAAGGTGGTCTCGGGCGGCGGCAAGGGAGCGGTGGAGCAGTCCGGGAAGGACGTCGCCCTCCTCAAGATCGAGGCGAATAACCTCCCCACGGTCCGCCTGGCGCCCGCCAGCACGGGGCTGCAATTGGGCGAGCAGATCTTCATCATTGGCTATCCCGGGGTGGTCCTCAACCACGACTTCCTCAGCCGGAAATCGGCCCTGGAAGCCTCGGTGACGGTCGGCCGGGTCTCCGGGTTCAAGATTGACATCACCGACCGCCGGGTGATCCAGACCGACGCCGCCATCTCCTGGGGGAACAGCGGGGGACCGGCCTTCACCCTGCGGGGCGAGGTCATCGGCGCGGCCACCTTCATCTCCACCACCTCGGAAGGGGACCAGGCCATCCAGGGATTCAACTTCCTCATCCCGGTGGAGACGGTCCACGAGTTTGCCCGCGGAATCTCCCTGACGCCGACCGCCGATAGCCCCTTCACGCAGAAGTGGGAGCGCGCCGTGACCAGCTACTTTCAGGGAGACTACACGCGGGCCGCCCAGCAGGTGGAGGAGGCAGACCGAATCATGCCCGGGTTCCCCGACCTCTTGCGATTGCGCTCCGAGGCGCAGATTCGGGCAGAGGGCGAGCCAGGCTTCGGCGGGCGCCGCCTGAAGGTGGGCATCGGCCTGGGCGCCGGCCTGGGAGTCTCGCTCCTGGCCCTGGGGGTGCGGACGGCCGTGAACCGGAAGCTGCGTTGGGCGCAGGG
>JACQXP010000446.1 GCA_016208645.1 Candidatus Methylomirabilota bacterium
ATGACCACGATCTCGGCCACCGACCTCGCCAGGGCGGGATCGAGCAGCAACGCGGCCGCGACATTGGTGCAGGGGCCGATGGCGACGATCGTCACCTCGCCCGGCCGACCCCGAACGGTGTCGGCGATGAACTCGGCGGCGCGCGACGCGGCCGGGGCCAGGGTCGGCGGGTCGCACGGCGGCAGGTCCCAGAACCGCTCCACCGACTGGCGGCGGCGGGCCCCCATCAATTCCCGGATGCGGCTCGGGTCCCGGAGCAGCGGCCGGGTCGCGCCCGGCACGACGGGCACCTCGGTCCGCCTCGCAATCTCCAGCAGGCGGAGGGCGTTCGGCAAGCCATCCTCATGGACCACATTCCCGGCCACGATGGTCAAGCCCAGCAGATCGCACGCCGGGTGCAGCAGGCCCAGCGCGATGGCCAGACCGTCGTCCACATCGGAGCCGGGGCTGCCGATGCCGGGGTCGGTGTCCAGGATGACCGGCTTCCCTTTTGATCGTAAGGTCATCACGCCCGCGTCACGTGAGTCAGCTCGGAAAACGTGAGGCGTAAAACGTGATACGTAAAGCGTGAGACCATTACGTTTCACGTTTTACGTTGCTTGTTCCCCGTACACCGGGACCTTCTCGACAGGAAGCACCGGTCGAACCGGGCCGGGCCGCCGGAGGTCGGGGCTGTCGGCCATCACCATGCCGCCCGCCAGACGGATGTAATGCCGGTAGTGGGCGCCCAGGAACAGGCTTTCTTCCAGCACCCCGGTCAGGGCCACCGTGCCCGCGCGGGGCGGGGCCGACGGCTCCTCCATTTGAATGTCCGAGGCGCGGAAGATGACGGTGACCCTGCCCCGCGCCGCGCCCGTATACGGGATGGACTGGCCCCCCACGACCAGCTTCCCGTCGGTGACCTCCCCCTCTAGTTGATTGCTGACCCCCAGGAATTCCGCGGCGAAGGCCGTGGTCGGCTTGAGGTAGATCTCCTGGGGGGTCCCCGCCTGGACGATCATCCCCTGGTCCATCAGGACCACCGTGTCTGCCAGGGCCAGGGCCTCTTCCTGGTCATGGGTCACGTAGATGGCGGTGATCCCCACCTGCTTCTGAAGCCGGCGCAGCTCGACGCGCAGCCGCTGGCGCACCTTGGCATCCAGGTTCGACAGGGGCTCATCCATGAGGAGCACTTTCGGCTCCACCACCAGGGCCCGCGCCAGCGCGACCCGCTGCTGCTGCCCACCGCTCAGGGCGGAGGGCCTGCGCGACTCCACATCGGCGAGGTTCCCGATCTCCACCAGCTCCAGGACCTTCCGCACCCGGCGCCGGACCTCGTCCGCGGGGACCTTCTGGAGTCGCAATCCGTAGCCGACATTCTCGAAGATGGTCATGTGGGGCCAGAGGGCATAGTTCTGGAACACCATGGCGGTCCCCCGTCGCTGTGGGGGGAGCCCGCCTACCTCCTCCGTGTCGAAGAGGATGCGGCCCGCATCCACCGCGATGAAGCCGGCGATGCTGCGGAGCAGCGTGGTCTTGCCGCACCCGCTGGGGCCCAGGATGGCGGTCAGCGCCCCACTCCGGAAGTTGAGGGAGACCCCCCGCAGGGCCTCGACCCGGCCGTACGTCTTGCGGACGTTCTCCACGCGCACTTCGACCATGGTCTCTTCCAGTGCCGAGTCCCTAGCGCCGAGCACCCCCCACCCAGGCCCTCCCCGGGTACCCTCTGGGTGCGGGGGGAGGGGAAGGGAGGGGGTCCGGCGCTAGGCGCCAGGCGCTCTGCGCTAAATGCGCCCGAACATCGAGAGGTACTCGGACTTCATGTACCGTTCCAGCAGGATCAGCAACACGATCCCCGGCACCATGAGCAAGAGCGCGCTGATGGAGGCGACCTGCAGCTCGTATCCCACCGAGGTCCGGTACATGAACACGGGCAACGTCAGGATGAAGGGACTCCCCACCAGCAGGGTCCCGGTGAACTCGTCCAGCGAGTACAGGAACACCAGGAGCGTGCTGGCAATGATGCCCGGTGTGGCCAGCGGCAACGCCACGGAGAAAAAGCTCTTGAGCCGGGAGGCACCCAGATTGATGGCCGCCTCCTCCAGCGATTCCGGCACCGACTTGAAGACCGCCGTCATGGTCCAGACCGCGAAGACCAGTGCCCCCACCATGTGGATCAGGACGACGCCCCACAACTTCCCCCCCTGGTTGATCCGGTACAGCAGGGTGGTGGAATTGACGAACACGGGAAGTTGCGGGAACGCCTGGGGCAGCAGGAAGATCATGAGGATCACCGGCTTGAAGGGAATCGGGGTGCGCGCCAAGAGGTACGCCAGGGGCACCGTGATGACGAGCGTCAGGACCGTCACCACCACCGCGATCAGGAAGCCCGACTGGAGCGCCCGCAACATGTCCCCCTGGAGGACCTTGGACCAGTAGAACAGGCCGACCTGCTGCGGGAACAGGTGCGGCCAGTACCACTTCTCGGCAAAGGACCAGATGACCAGACTGGACAGCGGCCCGAAGATGATCACCGCCGCCAGGACGGTCCCCGCCATTCGCAGCACTTGCCTTCTCATGAACATCGCGACAACCCCTGACATGCAACCGCCAATGAACGCAAATGGACGCCAATTATTCTGGGGAACAAAAATCTTCCGGCACATGTTTTGGGTCCGAAACATTCGCGTGTATTTGCGTTCATCTGCGGTTACGTCTCTTTCTGGGTGATCGTTCGGAGGTAGTAGCCGGCGACGCCCATGGCCAGCAGGTACGAGACCACCCCCAGCGCGTTCGCCGTGCCGTAGTCTCCCTGGTAGTTGATGCGGTAGTAGACGTCAATCATCACCATCTGGGGCGGCTCGCCGCTGCCGATCATGAGCGGCACGGAGAACGAGGCCAGCATCGAGGTGAACATGAACGCGCCGGCCACGGCCAGCGATGCCGCCGACATGGGCAGCAGGATGTCCCGGATCTGCCGGAAGGCGGACGCCCCGAAGTTCCGCGCCGCCTCCAGGTAGGTCTCGTCCACCGACCGGTAGGCCCCCAGCACCAGGAGCACGGCCAGGGCCAGGTTCTTCCAGATCAGGGAGACGGCGATGCCCATCCACCCGAAGGCGATGGAGGGGGGATCGTTGAGGTTGATCAGGCCAACCTGGCTGAGGACGGAGTTCAGCGTCCCCTTGGGGGCCAAGAGGACGCGCATGGCGTGCCCGACCACCACGAAGGGGATGAAGAGCGGGATCTTGAAGAGGAACTCCACCGGCTTGTTGGTGTGAACCCGCAGATATCCGCAGAGCAGTACCGCGATGAGGAGGACCGCCGCCAGGCTGACGAACGCGATCCAGAGCGTATAGAGGATGTCATACCGGTAGAGCCGCCAGACCAGGCTGTAGTTCCGGAGGGTCCACTGGTCCTCGCGCAGGAAGCTCAGGTGCGCCGAGGACAGAAACGGGATGAAGAACAACCAGACGACGATGGCCAGGGGCGGGAGCGCGATGATCAGGCTGGCGATCCGGAGCGAGGGTCGCATAGGAAAAGGGCGAGGGGTTCTTCACCCCTCGCCCCCTCTCCCGAGTCTCGGTGGTCTCAGTTTTCCTCGTAGGCCGTCAGCAGATCCTTGAAATACTGCTGCTGGGGAAAGACCAGGCCGTACTTCTCCAGCGCGTCCGGCGGGACGTCCCCGAAGAGCATGGCCTTGGCCTTGGGGGCCACCACCGGCAGCACGTGCTTGGCGTCAATGCCGGGCAGCCAGCCGTTCCGCTCCACGATCACCTTGGCCTGCTGCTCGGGCGAGGTGATGAATTCCACGTACTTCTTGGCCATCTCGTAGTTCGCCGCCTTCTTGGACACCACCAGGTACATAGGCTGGCCGGGGAAGCCCGGCGAGATGAGCTTCATCTTGATCTTGGGGTCCATGCGACCCTCGTTCTTCATGTTGATCAGCATGTCCACCCAGACCGGCCCCATGGCGATCTCGCCCCGATTCAGCTTGTCCAGGGTGTCGTTGTTCCCCGTGGTCAGGGTCACGGGCAGGCTCTTCAGCTCCTTGATCGCCGCGGGCCAGCCCGCCTGGGCGCTCTTGTCATAGGCACCCTTGGCGTACTGGTCGTACTTCCCCGTCTTCCAGTAGGTCCAGCCGGTGACGAAGGCGGTGCCACTCATGCCGCCTTTGACCCCGTTGTACCCGAATTTCTTGGGGTTCGCCTTGATCCAGGCCACCAGTTCGTCGAAGGTGCCGGGTGGGGTCTTGACCATCTCTGGATTGTAGGCCAGGACCACTTGGCTGTGGAACATGGGCATGACGAAGCCTTCGACGTTGAAGCCCAGGGCGTTCCGGCCGTCCGCCGCCGTCATCAGCTTGTAGGTCGAGATCTCCGGCCCGTACTTGGCCAGCAGGTCATTCTGCACCATGTCCGGCATGATGCTCTGATGGACGATGGCCACGTCAATGTCGTACTTGGCGACGTTGGC
>JACQXP010000447.1 GCA_016208645.1 Candidatus Methylomirabilota bacterium
CGGCATGGCCCACACGGCGCGGGGGACGCTGGCCAAGCGGCCGCCTATCTTCTCCCTGGAGGCGAAGCTCCGGGCGCTCACGGTACCGGCGCTGATCCTGGTGGGAGAGCAGGACCTTCCTTGCCTCGCCCCGTCCGAGTTCATGGCGAGGACGATCCCGAGGGCCGATCTCACTGTGATGGCGGGCTGCGGGCACTTCAACAACCTGGAACGACCCGCCGAGTTCAATCGAGTGGTGGAAGCGTTTTTCCGGAAGATCGGGTGGAAGGACTGAGGTAGCCGTGACCCTCGAGCCGATGGAAGACTACTTCCGCGATCGGGTGAAGATCGAGACGCGGGACGCCGAGCGGATGCGGGCCAGCGTGACCTTCACACCGGATCTCCAGGGTCCCCCGGGGGCCGGGCACGGCGGGGGCGTGGCCGCCATGCTCTTCGAGCTGGTGCGCCTGTTCCGGGACGAGCGCGGGGGCGCGATCCGCATCCCGCGGCCGGTCCGGATCGAGGCGACCCTGCATCGCGAGGTCCCGCTGGAGGTCCCGCTCGCGGCCGAGGTGACGGCAGGAAACGGGGGCTGGCAGAGCCGCCTCCTCAAGGGGGAGCGTCCCATCGCCGAGGCCGAGGTGCGCCCGATGGAGACGCCGCTCCTGCCCATCCCGCCCGAGGTGCGGCGGGACTGGGAGGCCACCCACGGCCAGGCCCACGAGGTTCCCGGCTACGCCTTCTGCCTGGCCTGCGGCCTGCAAAATGCGCGGGGCGTCCAGGTCCGGTTCGACTACAACGGCTCGCTGGTCTGGAAGCGGCTGGTTCCCCAGGCCCACTTCCGCTGCGGCGACGGCAGCCTGTTTCCGGGATTCCTCTGCATCGTGTGCGACGAGGTCGGCTGGTGGCTGGGGGCGCTCCGCCAGGGAGAATGCGGGCTGTCCAACCGGGTGATCGTGTGCCTGGGGGAGCCCGTCCTCCACGGCGTGCCCCTCCTGGTGGTGGGCGCCCGGTCCGCGGTCACGACGTCGGACCCCAAGGGGAGGATCTGGCAGGCGCAGGCCAGCGTCTTCACCCCGGACTGGCGGCCGGTGGCCACCTGCGAGGTCCAGTTCGCTGGCAGTCGTGCCTTCACCAAGATCATGCTGCCGGGCTTCGTCCCGGGCGAGGATCGGGCCGCGGTGCGCCGGGTGTTCCCGGGCTACGCGGATCCGTGGGAGACACCCGGGACAGCCGGCCCGTCCTGATCCGGCCCGCCCCGGCGCTCCTGATCTGGCCCCTGGCATGCTGGCCCGTGGGGCCGGCCCGTCGCCTCCCGATGTGACCGGCACGGGATGGACGGCCAGGAGTGGTCGGAGAGACCGCGGGGTCTAGGCGCAGCCGCCGCGGATCTTGGGGACCATCAGCACCTGATCGCCGTCGGCCAGGCGATGGGTCTTCTCCACGGTGGCGCCGTTGACCCGTACGTCCATCTGGCCGTTCACGCCCAACTCCTGCAGCAGGCTGCCCAGGGACAGCGGCTCCTCCCGCACGAAGTTGGTCACGCCTTTCCCCATGGTGACCACCTTCACCGTGATCGCACTCTTCCTGTCCAGCGTGACGGGACTCATGCCATTTCCTCCTTCCATCGCCCTTCTGTCAGGGCACCGCCAGGGTCAGGGTCTTCAGGTCGCAGAAGATCTCGCGGGCGATGGCCTCGCCGGTGGCGAACTTCTTCACCTGGTCCGCCACCAGGCTGGCCATGGCGAAGCCGGTGTAGATGATGGCGCCCGCCGTGCACGAGAGAGGCACCGCCTGGCTGTCGTCGTACAGGCTCGCCTCGTAACAGCGGACGTCGTCGGGATCGGCGGGCCGGATCGAATACAGCCGGCACACCTCGGCGCCCAGCCGGCCGTCCAGGTACAGGGGAATGCCGGCCCGGTGCCGCACGCACTTCTGCCAGAGCGTCTTGCGGGCGGCCATGCTGTCCACCCCGCTCACCACGATGCCCTGGAGGCGCTCCCCCTCGATGCGGCGCAGGTGCGCCCGGGGTCGCGTCCCGGTGAAGGCCTCCAGGATCTCAGCCAGCGCCTCCACCTTGGGTCGCCCGACGTCGGCCGTCCGGAAGAGCTGGTTGGGGACGTTGTGCCCCTCCACGCGGCCGTCGTCGTAGAGATGCAGGTGGGCACATCCCAGCTTCGCCAGGGCCAGGGCCGCAAAAGACCCGATCCCCCCGCAGCCCACCAGGTGGACCGGGGTTTCCAGCGCCTCCGGCCTCACCAGGTCAAGTTGCCGCAAGAACTCCACGTCCCGTCTCATGCCCGGCCTCTGGCCAGTGCAACACGGGCAGCCGCCAGTCGGCCGGGTTCACGGTCTTGAGAAAGTCGATCAGCACCTCCGTGGCCGCCACGAACTGGAACTCCCCCAGCAGCTTGGCGACCCCCTCGCGGACGGGGCCCAGGCAGGGCCGCCCCTCCTGGACATGCGGATGGTCGTAGGGGCCGATCCGGTCCGTGAGGTTCGAGATGCGCACGTCGCCGTTGAAATGGAGATCCAGATGGAAACGTCCGAGGCGATACCTCCGTCCCTCGTACTCCACCAGGATGGGGGCGGTGGTCAGGCTGATCCGCCCGTCCTGGATGCGGGCCTCACGCACCTCGGGCAGCGCCTGAAGAGACTCCAGCTCCCTCCCGCCGGATTCCGCCGGGTCCCGCTCTCCGTAGAAGAGGCGCAGCCGCCGGCGACCCTCCGTCAGGCGCCGGGTGTCCGCGGCGATCCGGCGCGCCATCTCCTCCACGCCGTCCTCCAGGAAGGCGATCTCGGCCTGGAGGAAGCGGATCTCCTCTGCCACGCGCTCCTGGCAGGCCCGGACGTACGTCTCCCGGGCCTCCCGGCGGAGCGTCACCTGCTGGGCGCGGACCAGCGCCTCGGTCTCTTCCCGGAGGAGCCGCAGCCGATCCTCCAGCCGATTGGCCGGGACATCTTTCCTCGCTGGCAGCGCAGGCAGCAGATGCGGGAGGCCCAGATCCAGGTGCCGCCGCAGGAGGACCGGGATCCAGGCGGCCTCCTGGCGCAGCAGGTCGAAGAGGCAGTACAGATTCGTCCCGAGGGTTTCGCCCACGGTGCGTGCGTCCCGGTCCAGCAGGGGGCGGCCGCGCCCCAGTTGGACCCCGAGCGCCAGCGCCCGGTTGGCGGCGTCCGAGAGCGGGATCCCATGCGCGAACGGCAGGAGGACCAGGGGCACTCGCTGCCAGGCCCCGAAGAGGACCGGTGGCGTGGGCAGGGCGAAGGCGTGGATGTGCGCCGCGTCCCCTCTCACCGGCCGGGAGTAGCCGTTGGCGCCGGTGCGGAAGCTCAAGGGGACTTCGAGGAGCGTGGCATAGCGCCGGAGGACTGCCTGGATGAGTTCAGCATGGGGGAATCCGGCGGGCGCACCTGGCGCGGTCTGGGATGAGTCCAC
>JACQXP010000499.1 GCA_016208645.1 Candidatus Methylomirabilota bacterium
AACGTGACGGGGATCGCCCGCCTCAAGCTGTACAAGGGCAACTGCGACGTGGTGGGCCGCAAGTCCCCGGTGTCCCTCTACGACCCCGAGTTCGCCACCTTCGAGGCGGAGCAGGTGTACCAGCAGGGGGATGCCACCGGCTTCATCCGGCTGAACGCGCTCCGCCTGCGCATCCGCGCCCTGACCCAGCAGCGCCAGAACGCTTGAAGAGGTGGGAGCGTTCAACTGTCAGCTATCAGCGGTCAGCCAAGTGGACTGGCTGATGGCTTGACGGCAGACGGCTGAAGGCTGAAACTCGATGGTCGAGCTGATCGAGAAGTTCATCCCCCTCCGGCCCCCGGTCGAGGACCGGATCTCGATGCTGCTGGCCCAGATCCCCAGCCGGCTCCGCTATCGGAACTTCTTCTACCACCTGGTGGACCCGGCGGCCCAGTGGGCGGCCGTGGAACGGATCCTCCAGATGGTCGCGCGGGGAGAGGATGGCCTGGACCAGGCCACCTTCCTCGTCTTTCCCGAGGTGTCGATCCCCTTCCAGCACAAGGACGATCTGCTGACCATCATCCAGAAGGACTTCCGGCCGAACACGGTGACCATCGCCGGGTTCGAGCACATCAGCCTCCGGCAGTTCTGGCAACTCCTGGCCGAGTACGACGTCCACAATGCGGAGGCGCACCGGACCATCCTGGAGGGCACGACCCGGGCGGAGGGGGACCGCCCGGTGAACTGGTGCCTGGTGGCGGTCAAGGACGATCACGGCGACGTCCGGTGCTTCATCGAAGCCAAGACCCATCCCTTCTTCGGCGAGGAGTTTCTGGACCAACCCCGGGACCTGTACCGGGGACAGTGTCTGTACCTGTTCCGCTCTCAGCTCGCCCCGCTGAGCTTCATCGTGCTCATCTGCCTCGACTATATCTACCGGGACTGGCACGGCTCCAACATCCTCACCATCATCCGGCGGGCCAACGAGATCTACTACCGCGAGCGGCAGCCGCTGGACCTGCTCTTCGTCATCCAGTGCAACCCCAAGCCGGAACACCAGGTCTTCCGGGACACCGCGGTGGGGTTCTATGGGGAGCATCTCATCTTCACGCCCGGGGTGAAGAATGCGACCACGATCCTGCTGAATTCCTCCGGGGAGACGAAGATCGACGGGGTGGCCGAGGACCGGAGCGGCTTCGGGCACAGCGCCGTCCTGGTGCACAAGGGGCGGCGGCTGCCGGCCACGTCGGTGGCGGAGTACTCCACCGACGAACCCGGCGGGGGGCCGGTCTCGCGCCTCCGCTTCGGCCGGGAGACGCGCCTGTACCATCTGGACCTCTCCCGCTTCCACGAGCGGGATCCCCGCACCTCACGGAGCCCGCTCAAGATCCTGAGCGTCCACGGCATGCGGGGAGGGCAGTGGCGCAAGCTGGAGGGGGAGGAGATCATCTCGGGGGTGAGTTCGCTGGAGGAGCTGGATTGACGGGCGGGGGTGCAGAATGAAACGCAAGAAGCCCTGGGGTGGGCGGTTCGAGGCCGAGACGCACGGGCAGGTCGAGGCGTTCACGGCCTCCATCCACTTCGATCAGCGTCTGGCCCCGCACGACATTGCGGGGAGCATCGCCCACGCCCGGATGCTCCAGAAATGCGGCATCCTCTCGAAGGCCGAGGTGGACGCCATCGTGGCGGGCCTGGAGGAGATCCTGAAAGAGATCGAGCGGGGGGAGTTCCGCACCGACCCGGCCCTGGAAGACATCCACATGCACATCGAGCGGCGCCTGGTGGAGAAGATCGGCGACATCGGGGGGAAGCTCCACACCGCCAGGAGCCGGAACGACCAGGTGGCCCTGGATCTGCGCCTCTATCTCCGGGAGGCCATCGGGAAGATCCGCGACCAGATCCGCAGCCTGCAAGAGGCCCTGGTGGCCGAGGCCGAGGTGCACCTGGGGACCGTCATGCCGGGCTACACGCACCTGCAGCGGGCCCAGCCCATCCTCCTGGCCCACCACCTGCTGGCCTACTTCGAGATGTTCCAGCGCGATCGCGACCGGTTTGCGGACTGCCTCACGCGGGTGAACGTCCTGCCGCTCGGGGCGGGGGCCCTGGCGGGGACGACGCTCCCCATCGACCGCGCCTACGTGGCCAAGCTGTTGAACTTCCCCAAGGTCGCCGCCAACAGCGTGGACGCGGTGGCCGACCGGGACTTCGCCGTGGAGTTCCTGGCGGGCTGCGCCGTCCTGGCCATGCACGTCTCCCGCCTGGCGGAGGAGCTCACCCTGTGGGCCAGCGCCGAGTTCGGCTTCATCGAGCTGCCCGACGCCTTCGCCACCGGGTCGAGCATGATGCCGCAGAAGAAGAACCCGGACGTGGCCGAGCTGGCCCGGGGGAAGGCCGGCCGGGTCTACGGCTCCCTCCTGGCCCTGCTCACGGTGCTCAAAGGGCTTCCGCTGAGCTACAACCGGGACCTCCAGGAGGACAAGGAGCCGGTGTTCGACGCCGTGGACACCATCCGGCAGACACTGGACGTGCTCCCGCCCATGCTGAAGGCCATCAAGTTCCGTCCCGAGCGGATGCGGGCGGCCGCGGCCGAGGGGTTCCTGAACGCCACGGATCTGGCCGAGTACCTGGTCACGAAGGGCGTGCCTTTCCGCGAGGCGCACGAGACGGTCGGCCGCATCGTCCGGGAATGCCTGGAATCAGGCCAGCGGCTGGAGGATGTGCCGCTGCAGCGGCTGCGCCATTTCTCCCGGGCCTTCGACGCGGACGTCCCCAAGTACATCAGCCTGGAGGCCTGCATCGAGCGGCGGCGGTCGGCGGGCGGCACCAGCTCGCGCCTGGTGGGCGAGGCCATCCGCCAGGCCAAGAAGACCCTGCGCATCCCATGAGCGCCCCGTCCCTGCGGTGCCGCCAGGCGCGCATCCTCGTCGGCATGGCGATGCTGGTCTTCGTCCTTCCGGGCTGCGGCCGCAAGGGGGCACCGGTCCCGCCGCGCCCCCTGTCCCCGGCCGCGGTGGGCGGCATCCGCGCGGAACCGCGCGACAGCGGGATCCTGGTGACGTGGACCCGGCCCGGCCGGAACGAGGACGGATCGCCCCTCACGGACCTGCTGGAGTTCCGGCTCTCTCGGGCGATCGGCGTGGCTCAACCCCGGGAGGCACCGGAAAGGCCGGCCTTCTCGCTGTTGGCGACGATCCGGGCCGAGCAGCCCGACAACGCCACCGTCCGGGGGAGCCAGTACGCCTTTCGGGATGACGGGGGCGGCGCGGGCCTCTCGACCGGCGTTCGGTACACCTACCGGGTGCAGGCGGTGAATCGCCGCGGGGTGGTGAGTCCGCCGTCGGTGGAAGTCTTCGTGGATTTCGCCCCGGCCCCGCCACCCTCGGTCGGCCTGGCCGCCTCGGCGGGTGACGGCGCGGTCAGCCTGACCTGGCAAGCGCCCTCCGGACCCGTCCCGGCCGGGACGCCGCCCGTGCGGGGTTACAACGTGTACCGGGGGCTTCGGTCTGGAGCGTACGGGCCTCAGCCGATCAATGCGGGGCCAATCGTCGAGACCCGGTTTCGCGACGCCGGGGTGGAGAACGGCACCACCTATTACTACGTGGTGCGGAGCGTCGGGATCGAACGGCCTCCCTGGCGCGAGAGCCGCGACTCCAACGAGGTGTCGGCGACGCCCGTGGACCTCACACCCCCGGCGCCGCCCCGAGGATTGGTGGCCATCCCTGGGCCGGGGGCCGTGGCCTTGAGCTGGAACGCCAACACCGAGCCGGATCTCCTCGGCTATCTGGTCTACCGCCTGGAACCGCCGGCCCTGACCTCCAGTCGCCTCACCGAGACCCCGGTGCAGACGACGACCTTCACCGACCGCACGGCCCGGCCCGGGGTGACCTACCTCTACACCGTCACCGCCGTGGACCGCTCGCCCCGCCGAAACGAAAGCGCCCCCTCTTCGGAAGTGTCCGTCAGCCTGCCCTAGCCACGATTTCGCATTTCGAATTTCGCATTTCGAATTTCGGATTTTCCCGCCCCCCGCATCAGACCTGCGCCTCCTTGCTCTCCTCGGGCACCGCATGCGTGCGAGCCCGCCGCGCCTGCGGTGGCCGCAGCCATTTTGCTTTTGACACCCGGGCGCACCTGTGATACCCATTTCGCGATCCACCGGCCCGCAGGGATTTCGCCATCCTTCACCGTCGTCTCGAGGAAAGGCACAGCCGCATGCACCACTTCCAGTACCGCGGTGACGACCTCTATTGCGAGGAGGTTCCGGTCGCCCGGATCGCCTCCGAGGTCGGCACGCCGGTCTATATCTACAGCCATGCCACGCTGACCCGCCACTTCCGGGTCTTCGACGAGGCCTTTGCCGGGGTCCCCCACCTCATCTGCTTCGCCATGAAGGCCAACGCGAACCTCGCGGTCCTGAAACTCTTTGCCGATCTGGGGGGCGGCCTGGACGTGGTATCGGGGGGCGAGCTGTTCCGCGGCCTGAAGGCCGGGGTGCCGACGCAGCGGATCGTGTACGCCGGCGTGGGCAAGTCGCGGGAGGAGATCGCCTACGCCTTGAAGTCCGACATCCTGATGTTCAACGTCGAGTCCGGGCAAGAGCTTCGCCTGATTCACGACGTGGCCTCGGGGATGGGGGTCCGGGCGCGGGTCGCCCTGCGGGTCAACCCGGACGTGGATCCCAAGACCCACCCCTACATCTCCACGGGCCTGAAGAAGAGCAAGTTCGGCATCGAGATCGGCCAGGCGCTCCTGGAGTACGAGGCGGCCAGGGCGCTCCCCTCCCTGGACGTGGTGGGGATCCACCAGCACATCGGGTCCCAGATCACGGAGATCCTGCCCTTCGTGGACGCCCTGGAGAAGACCGCTTCCCTGGTCCGCACGCTGCGGGAGCGGGGGACAGAGATCCGGTACCTGGACGTGGGCGGGGGCCTGGGGATCACCTACAAGGACGAGGAGCCG
>JACQXP010000500.1 GCA_016208645.1 Candidatus Methylomirabilota bacterium
CAAGCCTGCGCACCCCTGCTTTCCAACCGTACGTTCGTACCCTCGTACATTCGTACGCTCTTGTCGCCGATTCCGCATTCAGATGGTACCTTCGTACGCCCGTACCTTCGTACGCTTTTGCCGTCGACCGTCCCAGCCGTTCTCAGCACAGCTCGATGGTGCTCTGATCGCCGAGGATGAATTTCTGTGTCCTGGGGCGGGAGTTCCCCCGTCGGATGACGACCTCCCGACCCAGCAGGCTCCGTTCAATCCGGACGTCGGCGTCGAGGATCTGCGTGTCCTCGAACAGGATGCTGTACTCCAGCTCGCTGTTCCGAATCACGCAGCGCCGGCCCACGGAGGTGGACGGGCCGATGTAGCTGTGCTCGACCACAGAATCTTCGCCGATGATGGCCGGCCCGCGGATGTGGCTGGCGATCACCTTGGCTCCCGCTTCCACCACCACCTTGCCGGCCACATCGCTGTGGGTGTCCACCTGCCCCCGGACCACCGGGCCCGTCGCATCCAGCACCTGATCCAGGACGAACCGGTTGGCCTCCAGCAGGTCCTCCGGCTTCCCCGTGTCCTTCCACCAGCCCGTGATCTCGGAGAAGCCGACACGGAAATCGTGCTCGAGGAGATACTGGTGGGCGTCGGAGATCTCCAGCTCACCGCGGGCGCTGGGTCGGATGGCATGCACTGCCTCGAAAATCGGACGATCATATACGTAGATCCCGGTGACGGCGTAGTCGCTGGCTGGGCGCGCCGGCTTCTCCACCACCCGAACGATGCGATCCGCCTGGACCTCGGCCACCCCGAATCGTTGCGGGTCCCGGACCCGCGCCAGCACCAGGTGGCAGTGATCCCCCCGGGCCTCAAACCGCTCCACGAACTGCCGGATCCCGCCGACCACCACGTTGTCGCCCAGGAAGAACACGAAGGGCTCACCCCGCAGAAACCCCTCCGCTGCCTGGATGACGTGCGCCAACCCCAGCGGCGCCTCTTGCAGGACGTAGGTGATCGCCAGGCCCCAGGCGGCGCCGTCTCACAGGCCCTGCCGGATCTCCTCACCCGTGTCGGGGTTGAGGACAATCCCCACGTCCCGGATACCCGCGGCCGCGACCGCCTCCAGAGCG
>JACQXP010000501.1 GCA_016208645.1 Candidatus Methylomirabilota bacterium
GTGTCGCCGGGCGGGTCGTACGAGCGCGTGGCAGGCACATTCATGATGGGTTACTCCGGGGATCACGGGCTGGCGGTGAACGCGCGGCTCAACAGCCCGACCGGGGTGGCCATCGGTCCCGAAGGCCAGCTCTACATCGCCGACACCGGGAACAACCGGATCCGGGTGGTCGAGGCGAACGGGCTGATCCGGACCTTCGCGGGCACGGGTCGGAACGTGACGCTGCAGGACGGCGTGACCGCGACGCTGGCCGATCTGAACCTGGGCGCCGGGTGCGGTGTTGCGGTGACCACCCTGGGCGAGGTGCTGATCCCGGACAAGAGCAACTATGTGGTCCGGAGGGTCGACACCCAGGGTATGATCTCCACCGTGGCCGGTCGTGCCGACAGGCGGCAGGCCGACGAGCTCGCAGCCGGGCCGGCGCTCAGGCGGTTCATCGGCGCGCCCACCAGGCTGGCGGTTGGGCCGAACGGGGAGATCGCGGTGGGCCTATCCCAGGACTCGCCGCTGGGGCCGACCCGGGACCCGGCCCACTACGTGCGTGCGCTCAAGGCGTCGGACAACGGGCGGGTCGCCTACAGCGCCGTGGGCTCGTTCGGGGAGTTCCGGCGGAACGCCGACGGGACGTACACGCGGATCGATCCGGAGCTTTCGGAGCACACGTATGCGGCCACGGGGCTCAAGACCGCCTGGACGGACAAAAGCGGCAACGTGACCGAGTACCGCTACACCGCGGATGGGCTCATGGAGGCCATCGTGGAGCCGACCGGAGCCACCTGGACGCTGGAGTACGCCGGCGGCAAACTGGCCCGGGTGCGAGATCCGGCCGGGCGGACGACCCTCTTCGAGGTAGACGCCAACGGCAACCTCGCTTCGATCACCGATCCGGACGGGGCTACCGTGCGGTACGGGTACGATAGCTCGCATCGCATGACGAGGCGAACGAGCGCCCTCGGGTATCGATTCGGCGCCACGTACTCGGCGCGAGGGCAGGTGGTGAAAGGCGACGAGCCGGACGCCGGGGTGAGGCGGTTCGTGCCCCAGGACAGCATCGGTCTCGTGAACGACCTGCCCGAAGGGTTGGGGACCCTCTGTCAGCCGGCCCCGGCGGTGCGCCCGGAGACGGTGTTCGCCACGTTCATCGACGCGCAGGGTGGGGTGTGGAAATACTACCTGGGCGGGTCTCGCCAGATCACCAAAGAGATCGATCCGCTGGGCCGTACGACCGAGTACGTGCTGAACCAGGCGGGTCAGGTGGTCATCAAGATCCGGCCGAACGGGAGTCGGATCCTGTACACCTACGGGAGCCTCGGGCAGCTGCAGCGAGAAGAGGACACCGGGATTCCCGTGGGGAGCCGCGGTGCGATCAAGGACTACTACTACTCGGCCGCGTCGACGGTGATCCCCACCTCGGTGGTGGACCGGCTGGGACGCACGACCCGGCTGGAGCTGGATGCATCGGCGCGGCCTGTCCGGTTGGTCGACGGCGAGGGGTTGAGTGAGCAGGTCACTTACGAGAGCCGAGGCTTGGTCGCCACCAGGACCGATCAGACCGGCCAGACGACCTCTTACACCTACAACTCCAGCGGGAACCCGACCCGGATCACGTTTCCAGGGGGCGACTTCAAGGAGATGACGTATACCCCCGAGGGGTACGTGGCCTCGATCACGGATGAGGAGGGCCGCACGACTCGGATGACGTACACGGCCCATGGGCTGATCGAGACGCAGACCAACGCCAAGGGCGGCGTACGGCGCTTCGAGTACGATGCTGACCGGCGGTTGGTTGCCACGACCGACGAACGGGAAAAGCGCCGTCTCATGGCCTACGACGCTCATGACAGACTCGTACGAACGCAGTCTCCGTCAGGTCGAGTGGAGACCAGAGCCTATGACTTCGAAGGCCAGCTGACCGGTCTGACCGACGCGAAGAACCGTACGACCGCTCAGGTGTTCGATGCGGCGCGGCAGATGATCCGTCGGAAGCAGCCGGGAGACGTTGTGACGACCTACGAGTACGGGTCGGCACCAGGGGGAGGGTGTACGCCGTGCTCGCGAAATGGCGGCCTGCTGGGGTTGCTGACGCGAGTGGTGGATCCGAACGGGCACGCCACGTCCTACTCGCATGACGCCACGGGTCGCACCACCCGGGTGGTTGATAGCGTCGGCGGGAAGGCCAAGTTCACCCTCGATCCAGAGGGCAACGTGCTGCAGCGTGAAGATCCGGATGGCCTGACGACCTTCATGACCTACGACAACGCCAACCGGCTGGTGATCGTGACCGACCCGAGGGTCGGCACCACCACCCGTGTCCTGGATGGAGTGGGTCACGTGATCCGGGAACGGAACGCCGTCGGGCAGGTGACCGAGAGGCAGTACGACCAGCGCGGTCGTCTGACCAAGATCACCGTGGCCGTGGACACGGTGGATGCGGCGTCGACCAGCTTCGAGTACGATAGGGTCGGCAATCTGACCGCCTTGGTGACACCCCGGGGCTTCCGGTGGGTGTTTGCCGACGACTCGCTGAACCGGCTGATCCGTGAGACCGATCCGGACAACCGTTCAGCGACCTTCGACTATGATCCGACCGGCAACCTCACCTACATGCGTGATCGGAAGGCCCAGGAGACCCGCTGGGAGTACAACGACGAGGGCGAGAAGACGGCGATCATCTACCACGACGGGTCCCGAGTGGACCTGACGTACGACGAAACCGGCCAGCTCACCTCGGCGGCTGACGGCCGAGTGACGGTGCAGCGGACCTACGACGAGCTCGACCGACTCAAGACGCTGACCATCCCGCAACTGGCGCGCGTCCTGGAGATGGAGTACGACAAGGCGTCGAACCGGACGACGTTCTCGATCAACGGGCAGCGGAGCACCTACCAGTTCGATGCTCTGAACCGCTTGGTGAAGCTGGCGCACTCGTCCGGCGCCGAGGCCACGTGGGGCTACAACCCAATCGGTCTGGTGACGGCGAAGACGATCCCGAACGGGATCTCCGTGGCGCTGACCTACGAGCAGCGGCGGCTGAAGAAGATGGAGTACAAGACCGCCGCGATGATGCCTCTGTCGACGTTCGAGTACACGTTCGATGGGATCGCGAACATCCAGTCGATGCGGGACGACGAGGGGCAGCACTGGTACACGTACGACAACCAGAACCGGTTGAAGAGCGCGATGTATCCGGACATGACGAGCGAGGTGTTCGGGTACGACAAGAGCTCGAATCGAGTGCTCCGGCTGGTGGGGCAGAACCGCGAGGTGACGGACTACGATGCGGCGGACCAGATCGTGCAGACGCGCGTGATGCTACCGCCTTCGCCGTGTCCTCCGGGGACGCCGCCGGAGCTCTGTCCCGGGGAGAGCGTGGCGGAGACCAGGGACTACGAGCATGATGCCAACGGCAACCTGACGGTGATCCGGACGACGAACCAGCTCTCGCACCCGGCGACGGTGGTGACGACGAGCTTCGGCTACGACGTGAGGGACAAGCTCACGCGCGTGACGCTGAACGACGGGCGGTTCGTGGAGAACGAGTATTACCCAGATAGTCCGTTGAGGATGAGCTTCACGGAGCCGGGGGGAGCGATCACCAAGGTCGTGTGGGATCCGCTGGCGCAGGATCTCGCGCAGGACCTGGACATGGCTGGTGCCGTGATGGCGGAGTACATCCAGGGGACGCGGATCGATGACACCGTCGGGGTGGTTCTCGGCGGGACCGCCTACGCGTACGTGGGGGACCACCTGAACAGCATTTGGTCTGTCGTCGACGGAAGCGGAGCCGTTCAGAACCGCTATCGATACGAGGCGTTCGGGTCGTCCCGCTACGCCCAGGAAGGGGTGCCCAACCGACTGAGATTCACCGCGAGAGAGTGGGATCCAGCGGTTGGGACGCAGCACAACCGATGGCGCCACTACTTGCCACAGATCGGCCGATGGACCCAGAAGGATCCTGTAGGCATCCCAGGGGAGTCGAATCAGTATCAGTACGCAGCCTCTAGTCCTTTGGTGTACGTGGATCCATCCGGGCTCACATGTGAGTGCACGGGTCTTCACCGTCTGACGCACATGGACTATGAGGTACTCAAGCAGTTTCACGTTGAAGATACCGTCGTGGACCACGAGCCGAATTCGCCCCTGTGCGAAGGCAATCCAAAGGGGCCTGACGCCAAGATCCTGCTCGTAAACTACTCGGCAATAAAGGAAATCCACTCCATGTGGGAAGGGGACTGGACAGGCGAAGAGGCGTATCCGTACTGGAAGCTCTGTGGTGCAATGGTGTGGCAGGTCGTCAAGTGCCGAGGACACTGCTATAGCTTCAAGGTTGAGTACCGCAAGGTCAAGGATCAATTCCAGAGGGTCTTGCTGAGTTGCGGCTGGGAAAGTGGTGCACCCAAGTGAGACGAATCGCCGGAGTCTCGCGGCCTGGCGGGCATGCAGCCTGAGTACTTGCTGGACCTGAAGACTATGCCAAGCCGTCCGCCCTGTTGCCGACTAGGAATACCCTGTGTCTTGCTTGTTCTTCTGCTTCCAACATTTGCACCGGCGAGGGCACAGACATCGCTGATGCAGATCGAATTGCGCACAGCACATCTAGATGAGACAGCGGGGGCATGGCTGCGTGCACTGGAGCACTATCGTACAGCCTTTCGGCAGGCTGGAGGCTTGGCCATCCTGGCGAACCCGAGGCGGTTTCTTTGGCGCGAAGGCACTTCGTTGGTGACCCGGTGAAGGCGGTCGATTTCGAGGTTGAGGTCGGGGCGAGTCACGCGCGTGTGGGACGGGAGAAGGATGCTATGCGAGTCTACACCGACATCGTCGCGAAGTGTGCCAACGGTGGACGTGAGTATGACCGCGTGAAAGAGAGGGCGCGGAGAGCCATTGTTGAAATGCTGCGCCACACTGGAGGCAGAAAGGTGCGTCGGGTGGTTGAGTGAAGCAGTCAGCAACTCCGCCCGGCGGGCAACAGTGATTCGGGTGCGACGCCATTGCAGCGACGCTCTTCATCGCCGTCCGACCCGGCACTGGCGAGGCTGGCGATGCGGCAGTAGCACCACCTTTGGCGGTTACTCGCCAGGGCCACCTTGCGGCACTTGCTGGCGAGGCGTCTCCACAGCCGCCCGGCCGCGGCAGAGCGCGACCAGCAGCGCGGGTCGCAGCTCCCTACGCCTCAAGCTCGGCGCAGCTCCAGGCGGCTTGCCACTGGCCCCGCTCCCCCACCTGGGCGAAGTGGTCCGCCGTTCACCGTCGTTCGCGCTCGCTGACCCTGCCTCGCGCGGCCCACTTGCGCTCCAGTGGGGGCCGCCGCCGGCGTGTTGACCGTCTTGAAAAGAGCAATCGGCGATAACGCCGGCGCGGACGCTCACGGCGCTGACGTGCCACCCGGGGACCCGGATCTGGGGTATTCCACCCCTGTCCACCCGGTGTTCCGTCCTCGAGGCGTCGCAAACAATAAGGTAGTCCGCCGTCGGCGAGTCGCCCCTTTCCGCCGATGGCTCCCACTGATCGCTCCGGCGCTGACGCTCTCCACGACCGGCTGAACCGGGCCCACCACCCTGC
>JACQXP010000502.1 GCA_016208645.1 Candidatus Methylomirabilota bacterium
CGGCTCTCGGCTCTCCCCCCTACCCCCACGTGATGCAGTTCATGGCCAGAGGGTTGCCGAGGTCCTCGTGCGCCGGCAGGATGCGGACCCGGAAGCCGTGCAGCCCCGTCGTCTGCCCCTGGACCGTCCCCGCGTACAGATACGCGCCCGCCCGCGGACTCCCCTCGACCTTCATCTCCGAGACGGTCGCCGAGATGATCTCTCCCTCGGCGGTGAGGGGGCCAGCATACAGGGCGACCGTGACGTCCTCCGGGCTCAAGGAACCCAGCCCAACCTCGGCCCGGACGGGCCGCGTGGTGCCCACCTCCAGCGGGGCAACCATGTCGGCCTCGACCGATCGCACCGCCGCCGCCCTCCAGTGGGTGCGCACCCGCTCCTTCCACGTGGCCAGGGCCCGCGCCCGCTCCAGGCCATTGGCCCCCAGGCTGTGCCAGCGCTGCCCCGCCGGGACATACAGCCGCTCCGTGTATTCCTTCACCATTCGGTAGGCGCTGAAGACCGGGGAGAGGCTGCGCATGGCGCTCTTCATCCGCCGGATCCACTCCCGCGGCAGGCCGTCCCGGCCCCGGGTGTAAAACATCGGCACCACCTCGCCCTCCAGCATCTGGTAGATGGCCTGGCTCTCCACCTGGTCGTGGTACCCTGCGTCCTCGTACTCCTCCCCGCGCCCGATGACCCACCCGTTGGTCCCATCGTAGGCCTCATCCCACCAGCCGTCCAGGACGCTCATATTGATGGCCCCGTTGGCCGTGGCCTTCATGCCGCTGGTCCCGCTGGCCTCCAGCGGGCGCCGGGGCGTGTTCAACCACACGTCCACGCCCTGATACAGGTAGCGCCCCACCTTGATGTCATAGTCCTCCAGGAAGACGATCCGCTGGCGGAACTCCGGCCGCCGGGCGAAGTGGACCACCTGGCGGATGAAGTCCTTGCCCTCCTGGTCGGCCGGGTGGGCCTTGCCAGCGTAGATGATCTGCACCGGCCGCTGCGGATCTCCCAGGATCCGCGCCAGCCGCTCGGGATCGCGAAACAGCAGCGTGGCCCGCTTGTAGGTGGCGAACCGGCGCGCGAACCCGATGGTGAGCGCCTTGGGGTCCAGGACCTCCTCGGCCAGTTCCTGCTCGGCAGGCGGGGCGCCCCGTTGCTCGAGCTGCACCCGGAGGCGCCGCCGGGCGAAGGCCACCAGCCGCTCCCGCCGCCGCTCGTGGGTCCGCCAGAGTTCCGCCTCCGGGATCTGTTCGACCCGCTCCCAGACGGACTGGTCGGCCGGGTGCGAGATCCAGCGCGGCCCCAGGTAGGCGTCGAAGAGCCCGGCCATATCGTGGGAGAGCCATCCCCGGACATGCACGCCGTTGGTGATGGAGGTGATGGGCAGATCCTCCACCGGGACGCCGGGCCAGAGCCCGGACCACATCCGCCGCGCGACTCGCCCGTGCAGGGCACTAACCCCGTTGGTGGCGCCGGAGAGTCGGATGGCCAGGACCGCCATGGAGAACGGTTCATTCGGGTCCGCAGGATTCTGCCGCCCCAGCCCCAGGAAGGCCTCCCGGCTCAGCCCCAGTTGCGCGTAGTAGGGGGCGAAGTACCGCTCCATCAGCTCGGGGGCGAACACGTCAATGCCGGCCGCGACCGACGTGTGCGTCGTGAAGATGTTGCTGGCCGCGACCATCTCGCGCGCCGCCGCGACGCTCACCCCGTGCTGGACCATCACCCGTCGGATGCGTTCCAGGCACAGAAACGCCGGGTGCCCCTCGTTGATGTGGCAGACCGTGGGCTCAACCCCCAGGGCTTCCAGGGCCCGGACCCCGCCCACGCCCAGGAGGATCTCCTGGCGAACGCGCAGGTCCCGATCGCCCCCGTACAGGTACCCGGTGATGGCGCGATCCTCGGGCCTGTTGGTCTCGATGTCGGTATCCAACAGGTACAGGGGGACCCGGCCGACCTGGGCCCGCCAGACCTGGGCCTGCACCTTGCGACCGGGAAACTCCACCTCCACGGCCATCGGGCTGCCATCCGGGCGCTGCTCCAGGGTCAGGGGCAGGGTGTAGTAGTCAGCCTCGGGATACTGCTCCTGCTGCCAGCCGTCGGCATTGAGGTACTGGCGGAAGTAGCCGCGCCGGTACAGGAGGCCCACCGCCACCATGGGGATGCCCAGGTCGCTGGCCGATTTCAGGTGATCCCCCGCCAGGATCCCCAACCCTCCCGAATACAGCCGCAGGCCCTCGACGATTCCGAACTCGGCACAGAAGTATGCCACGCGGAGGCCACTTCCCGCGTGGGCCTGGGCGAACCAGGCGGGCCGTTCCATGTAACTCGACAGCTTGGCGCCGACCCGCTCCAGATGGGCCAGAAAGCCCTCGTCGGTCGTCAGCTCCACCAGTCGCTCCTGCGACACCAGGCCCAGCATCCGGATTGGATTGGCG
Source organism: Candidatus Methylomirabilota bacterium (assembly GCA_016208645.1). GTDB lineage: Bacteria > Methylomirabilota > Methylomirabilia > Methylomirabilales > 2-02-FULL-66-22 > 2-02-FULL-66-22. The sequence goes on from JACQXP010000502.1 coordinate 2,421, forward strand.
TAGCACCGCTCCCAGAGAAGGCGTTTGGGATCCAGGCGCCGGAACAGGTCAATGGCCTCCGGGTCCCAGGTCCACCACAGGTTCATGCCGATACGCAGGAGCTCCTTGAGGCGGTCCGGTATCCGGGGGATGACGGTGTACTTGTGGGCGGGGATCACGATGGCCTCCTTCCTGGCAGGTCCCTCCCCTGACCGGAGCAACGGAGCATACTCACCACCCTGCCTGGCCGAAAGAGCATACTGCCTACCCCGGCTCTCGGCAAGGGGGCGCCTGCGTCCCCCAATCTCACCGGACCATTCTCGCCGGGCGGGACGGGCCTGGGCCCCTGTCATGCTGGATCAGGAATCCTGGTGGGAGGCCAAAACACGACGGGCCGCCCAGGATTCCCTCCGGGTGGCCCGTCACGGTCGCTTTCGATCTGGGAGGCGGCTACTGCAGTGCGGCCAGGGCTTCCTCGGCCCTCTTCACCGAGTCGGCGTGATTTCCGGCCTTGTGCAGCTTGTCCGCCTCTTCGACCAGCGTCTTGGCCTTCTTCACCTTGTCGCTGTTCTGGGCCATCTTGGCGATCTGGTCGTTGGCCTGCTTGATGAGGCTCGGGCACTTGAAGGCAAATGCCGGAGCGCCCATGGCCAGGACCAGGGCCGCCACCACCGTCACGAGTACCAGCTTCTTCACGTGATCACCCTCCTTTTTGATTCGTCAACAGCCTGCGGGACGGGGCACCCTACCCTGTCAACCTTCACCCGTCAAGAACAACTCACCACTCCAAATGGTTCCCTCTCCGATCGGATTTTCACCACGCCGGTCCGGCGCAAGGCCCCGGGCAGGCTGCCCCATCCGGGGACGAGCTCGCCGGGCCGCGGTCTCCTCTTTCGGCTTGCCTTCCATGGCCGATCCGGAATACCCTTGAGCCTGCTTCTCTCAGGCATCCTTGGTTCCGGTCGGCGCCCTGTGGCAGCCCCCGGACGCACGAACACGACCAGAGGCGACTGTCCCCCGCCCTTCCCGCCCGCGGTGGAGCGGTGCGGAGGCCGACGATGCAGACGACGGTCCAGCCCGACGCCATGCAGGAACTCCAGCAGCGGCTCGCCTATGCCGAGCATCTGAAGCAGATCATCAACCAGATCCACTCGGCCAAGGATCTGGATCATATCCTGGTGGATTTGAAGGATGAGATCCTCGGGCTCTTCGACGCAGAGCGGCTCACGCTGTACGCCGTGGATGCCGAGCGGAAGGAGATCTACTCCAAGTTCCTGGACATCAACGAGGTCAAGGAGATCCGCGTCCCCATCAGCGAGCAGAGCATCGCCGGCTTCGTCGCCAAGTACCGCCGGCCCATCAACATCGGCGACGCCTACAACCGGGTCGAGCTCAACGCCATCAGCCCCGCCCTGATCTTCGACAGCTCCTGGGACAAGAAGAGCGGCTTCCGGACAAAGCAGATCCTGACCCACCCCATCGTGGCGGAAAACAAGTACCTGGTGGGCGTCATCCAGCTCGTCAACAAGAAGAGCGGCGGGCGCTTCACCAAGAAGGACGAAGAGTCGGTCGTCGAGATCACCAAGACGCTGGGGATCGCCTTCTATATCCAGTTCAAGCTGGCCCGGAAGACCCCCACCAAGTTCGATTACCTGGTGGCCAACTCCCGCATCACCCAGGCCGAGCTGGACGCCGCCATCGCCGAGGCCCGCAAGGGGCAGGTGGACGTCGAAACCCTCCTGGTGGATAAGTACAAGCTCCCCAAGGCCGACATCGGGAAGTCTCTGGGCCAGTTCTACAAGTGCCCCTTCATCGAATACGATGGGCGGACGGTCATCGATCCCGATCTGCTCAAGACCTTGAACATGGACTACCTCAAGAAGAATTTCTGGCTCCCGCTGAAGCGCGACAAGGACGGGATCCAGGTCCTCATCGACGACCCCAACAACCTGGATCGGCTCCCGGACATCAAGCGCATCTTCCCCGGCCGGAACATCCAGTTTGCCGTCGGCTTGCGTCGGGACATCCTGCA
>JACQXP010000434.1 GCA_016208645.1 Candidatus Methylomirabilota bacterium
GCGAGATCCTGGAAAGCCGGCTCCGGAATCAGGGCGAAGAGCGGGACCGCCTCGACCACCTCTGAAGGGGAATATGGAGAGGGCGTTCCGAGTCGTCGCATTTCGCTTGACATCGCGTTCATGTATTCCTATTTTGCGTCCCCAAGAGGGGAGTAGATCACCCGGTGGTCTGGTGATGCCGTCAGGACGATCCCGCCAGTGGCGGGATCCGGCCCACCAGCGAGGCCCAAAGGGCTGCACGGATCGAGACCTCTTGTGCCGGACAGGCGCAAGAGGTCTTTTTTTATGCCCTGACTCCAGACCCGATCTGGAACCAGATGGGAGGCGGCCATGAATCGGCAGTCCGGAAGCGCACGGGCGCGGAAGGCTCACGCCTCGCTCGTCCTCAGGGAACGGGAGGCGCTCCAGGGTCGCCTGGCTGCCCTCGAGCGGGCAAGCGTGCTCCGGGAACAGGGCCAGGGCGGGGGCGACAACACGCCGACCTCCGACGCCCTGGATACGGTCCAGGAGGCGATGGCCAAGGAGGAGGAGCTCCTCCGAACGAGGTAAGGCGGCTGCCTCGTTCTGTATGAGGCCCAATCGGTGTGGAGAACGATTCGGACCGTCACCGGCCTGATCCTCATCGGGGTGGGCCTGATCGGCCTGCTGGTGCCGGTCATGCCCGGCATCCCCCTGCTGATCGCGGGCGTGGCCCTCGTGGGGTCCAACCACCCGTTGATACGGCCGGCGATCGCGCGGCTCCGGGCGTGGCGGCGGAAGTGGAGGAGGTCCCGATGAATGCCGCTGGCTCAGCGTCCCCCGGGACACGTTCAGCAGCGGAGTGGGATTGGATGTCTGCGACCTGTACCGCAGGATGTGGCCGGATCGCATGGACAAGATGTGTCTGAATGAGACGCGGGACGTATTCGGCTAGGAATGGAGTGCCCAGACGATGACCGTTGCGCTTTTCCCCGTCCCGCACTACTGGTGGTTCTACCCGGGCTTCACCGCGTTCGTCCTGCTCCTCCTTGCCCTGGATCTTGGTGTCCTCCACAGGAATTCACGGGAGGTCCGCATTCGCGAGGCCGCCGCTTGGTGCGCCGTGTGGGTGTCCCTGGCGCTCGCCTTCAACTGGTACGGGGGGAAGTTCCCTATCAGCTACTCCCTCGGCTTCATCGGCAGCGTGATCGCCGCCTCGATCATCCTGTCTTTTCTCTTCGCCAAGCGCCAGCCTGCCGCGCCACCGGTAACCGGTGGGCAGGAGGGAGCACCGTGACGGTCCGGATCCTCGCCTCTGCGATTCGGGCGTTCAAGGGGACTGGGACGGCGGGGCGCCCTTCGGCCGGCGCCGCTTCTCGTTTGGATGGGGGATCCCGTGCTGCGTGGCCTGATGGGACATCTCCTCCGCGTACGGTTCCACATGGACCACCACGTCAAGGTTCGGGAGGGTCTTCCGGATCGCCCGCTCAATCTCCTCGCCGATGCCGTGGGCCTCGGAGAGGGTCAGGCTGTCCTCGAGCATGACGTGCACGTCTACGTGGCGCTGGGTTCCCGCCTGGCGCGTGCGCAGCCGGTGGTACCCCATGACGCGATCGTCGGCCTCCAGGGCCCGCCGGATGTGGTCTTCCTCTTCCGCCGGCAGGGATTGATCCAGCAGGGGTCGGAGCGAGGCCCCCATCAACCGAAGGGCCGTGATGATGACCACGATGGTCAGCAGGGCGGCGATGATGGGGTCGAGGGGGGCCCACCCGGTGAGGCGCACGGCGATCAGACCCAGGAGGACCCCCGCGGAGGCGTACATGTCGGAGCGCAGGTGCTGGGCCTCGGCCTCCAGGGCGAGCGACTCGGTCTGCCGGGCCACACGGTGGAGGTGGGAGGAGACGGCCAGATCCACCACGACGGCCAGGCCCATGGCCCCGATCCCCCAGTCCACGTCTGGCAGCCGCGGGTGCATCAGGCGCCGGTAGGCATGGGAGAGGATGAAAGCGGTGCTGCCCAGGATCAGCAGCATCTGTACCGCCGAGGTGAGGCTCTCGAATTTTCCGTGCCCGTAGGGATGCCCCCGGTCCGGTGGTCGATCAGCCACCCGGACGCTGGCGTAGATCATCAGCGAGGCGAGGATATCCACCGTGGATTGGATCCCCTCGGCCAGCACGCTGATGGACCCGGTCACGAGGCCGGCGGCGATCTTCACGATCACCAGTCCGGTGTTGGAGATGATCGAGAGGAGCGCCGCGCGCCGCCGTCGGAACGCCGCGGGAGTGTCAGTCATTGGCCGTGGCCCCGGAACCCTCGCTGCGATTCCCCCCGCCAGTTTTCATGGGGTCCTTCTCTGGAGATCGGTACGTATGCTCTCCGATGCCAGGACCGAAGTCAAGCCGCCTGCCCTGTTCCCGCCATCACCCGCGGGGTTCGAGAGGCGGCAGAGGATGCGGCACGCAGGAGGGAGGGCCGGCCGCCACCCCAGGATGGGCGTCAGGATCCCCGCCGGGCCAGGGCAGGGACCGTTGACCTCTGGCCGACGGGTGAGAGGGCTTCAGGCGAGGGAATGTCCCGTGCGGAGGATGGGGAGGAACTCGATGGGGAAGCCGCGCGGGCCGCGGTCAGGCCACGGCGGCCGTGGCTTCCTCGCGGGGAATCTCGTCGGTGATGCGGATCCCGGCCTGGCGCTCGAACTCGTCAATGGCCACCATATCAATGGCGTTCCAGGCCAGGTGCTCGCACACCTTGGCGCATATCTGGCAGCCGATGCACTCGTGCCACCGGATGCGGACGGGCGGGATCACCGCCCCGGTGTATTCCGCGGGCGGCATGTGGTCTATGCAGTCCACTGGGCAGAAGTCTATGCAGGCCTCGCACCCGGTGCAGGACTCGTTGACCGCGGCCATCAGCCGCGGGCGCTTCTTCTTGGTCGTCTTCTTCGGGATATTGGGAACGTCCTTGTAGACCATGTGCGCTCAGACCTCCACCTTCTTGGCCTGGCCGGGCGCCAACTCACTGGTCACGGCCACCTTGATGAATGCAGCCATGCTCTCTCCTCCACAGCGGGGAGCATTCGACAAACCGGGACCGCTCTGCCCCCCCTGAAACTCACGATGGACTGCGCCGGGAGCCCCCTCACGCCTTCGGGGCGTACTTCTGGTAGTAGAGGTTGGCTGCGCTCCCCTCCTGCGCCTTCTCCGCCTCCCACTTCTCCCGGGTGGGCGACTTGGGCAGGTTGGCGTCCCCCTTGAAGGGGTCGGCGTTCTTGGCGATGTAGTCCTTCCACTGCTCGGGCACGTCGCTCTCTTCGAAGATGGCGCTGACCGGACAC
>JACQXP010000435.1 GCA_016208645.1 Candidatus Methylomirabilota bacterium
CTCGATCTCCACCAGGGCGGCATCCACGCCGTCGGCCGAGGTCCCGGACATCAGGCCGATCACCTTCATCCGAACGCCAGAGATGCGTGCATGGGGTCCCAGGACGGGTCTCAGGGTGATGGGTGGCCGCGGAACTCGCTCGTCACGCGGGGCAGGGTGGCAGGCTCCACCAGGAGGTCTACCGCGGTCATGGCCATGGCCTTGGCCGCCAAAAGCATCCCCCGCTGCCCGGCATCGGAGATGGCTGCCTCGGCGAAGGCGGCCATGTGGCACGTGACCTCCCGGGGCGAGATCTGGAGCATCGGCTGGATCGTGGGAACCACCTGGCTCACGTTGCCCACGTCGGTGGAGCCCAGTTCCTTATCCACCGGCCCCTGGTCCACGCCTTCCCCGAGCGATTCCAGGTTGCGCTGGAATAGCTCCGCCAGGGCATACACCGGCTTGTAGGGGTGATAGTCCTTGCCGGCCGGCGTGATCTTGACCCGGCATCCCGTCGCCCGCGCCGCCGCCTCGAAGCAGGCCACCACGCGCCGGCACAGATCTTCGAGGTAGTTGAGATCCAGGGCCCGGACGTAGAAGCGGGCCGCCGCGTAGTCGGGGATGATGTTGGGGGCCTGGCCGCCGTGGGTGATGATCCCGTGAATCCGGGCGTCGGAGCGGACCTGCTGGCGCAAGGCGCTGATGGCGGTATAGCCCAGCACCACGGCGTCCAGGGCGTTGATCCCCTGCTCTGGCGAGGCGGCCGCGTGGCTCGCCTTGCCGAAGAACTCCACCGTCAGTTCGCGCATGCCCAGCGCCAGCTTCACCATCTCCGTCCGGTTGCTGGGGTGGACCAGCATCGCGGCGTCGGTTCCGGCAAAGACCCCGGCTTCCACCAGGGGGAGCTTGCCGCCCCCCTTCTCCTCGGCCGGGCAGCCGACCAGGAGGACCTCTCCCGGGACCGCGTCCAGGAGCGCCTTCACCGCCAGGGCGGCTCCCAGGGACGCCGTCCCGATCAGGTTGTGGCCGCAGGCGTGGCCCAGGCCGGGCAGCGCATCATACTCGGCCAGGAAGGCGATGCGCGGCTTGCTCGACCCGGTGCGTGCCGTGAACGCCGTGGGCAGGCCGGCCACGCCGCGCGTCACCGCGAAACCGTGCTTTTCCAGGATGGCCGTCAGGCGCTCGGCCGCCCGATACTCCTCGAAGGCCAGCTCCGGGTTCGCGTGCAGGAAGCGGCTCGTGGCCAGAAGTTCCGGCGTCAGCCGGTCCACCTCGGCCTGGACGCGCTGTTTGAGGGACGGGACATCGCCGCGATTCGCCACGAATGCTCTCCCTGATTTCGCCCCGGCGTCGAGGCGAGAGGACAAGAAGATCTCTCCAGCCGGAGAAAACCCCCCGAAAACGCAGGGGAAGCCGGAGGAACATACCACGCGGCTGCGCCTCCGACAAGGCTTCGAGGGGGACAGCGAATTTTTATTGACATCCAAACATGTGTTTGGTATCTGTGAGCCATGATCCTGGTGAGTGCCGTCACCCGCCGGGAGGACGATGGCCTCCTGGCCTTCCTGAATTCCCTGGCGGAAGGGGACCGGCAACCTCTGCCTGCGTCCGGGCCTGCCAGCAGGGAACCGAAAGCGGCCCCGACAACCCGGGCGGGTCTGTCCCTGCTCGCCGGACCACCCTTCGTCCTGGACCTGGGAACCACCCTGGCCGGCCGGGTGACCCTGAGCGGGCGCACGGTCCTGTACGTGGACGGGGCCAACGCCTTCAACCCCTACATTCTCTCGGCCTTGGCCAGGGATGCCGGGCAGCCCCCCCGGGCGGTCATGCAGCGCCTGCATCTCACCCGCGCCTTCACGTGCCATCAACTGGAGACCCTGATCGTGGAACGCCTGCCCTCGGCCATCGCCCACTATCGCCCGGGTCTGGTGGTGATCTCGGGCTGGAGCCATCTGTTCCACGACGAGAACGTTCCCGCGCGCGAGGCGTTTCGCCTGCTCCAGAACACGGCGCGGCGGATCCGGTCGCTCACCGAGGCCGGCCAGCCGATCCTGGCCACCCATCCCGAGGAACCGGTGACACAGAGGCTGCAGCCCCTCGGGGAGATCCTGACCCGCGCCGCCGACGGCGTCGCCCGGCTCCGCGAGGAGGAGGGCCTGATCCTGGTCGTCCGCGAGAAACCGCCGGGTCCCCTTGGCGCTCGCTCCCTGGTGATTCCGCAGGAGCAGTGCCGCCTGTGGTTCCGCGGGCACCACCATCAGGAGCTGCCGGCGGCGTACCCGTGGTCCGGGCGATGACCCGGGGGCGGCCTGTGTTCGACGTTCGATGTTCGAGGTTCAACGTTCGAGGTTGGATGGCTCTCGGCTCTGGGCTCTCGGCTCTCTCACGTTTCACTTTTCACGTTTCACGAGGTCCACGTTTCCCGACTCACGCCTCACGCCTTTCGCCTCACGAGGTATTCGTCATGGGCAGAACCGTTGCGCCATTCAGCCAGGTCCTGGAGGCCTAGTTCGAGAGCTGGAACAAGTTCCGGCGCGCCTTGCGCCGCGAGGACCAGGAGGCCTTCGACACTCTCTTCACCGCCGCCAAGTACCACGTAGCCGCCATGGTCTACGCCTCGCGGGTGACGCCGCTGGAGGCCATCCTCATGAGCATCCTGGTGGAGCACCAGAAGGCCATCGCGCAGTTGAAAGGACGGATCCGGGAGCTGGAGGCAGCGACCAGTCAGGGGACGGGGATCAGGGGTCAGGGGCCGGCGAGTGAATGAGCAATGGCAAATGACCAATGAACCAAGGGCCAATGCGGCCCTGCCGTTGGTCATTCGGAATTGGTCATTTCCCTACGGCGACTGAGGTTCGACAGCCAATGGTTCCATTATTTCCCGAACCACCATTTCACCCCAGAGGGATTGAACGGCTGGCCCGCGAGGCGGCCACCCTGCTGGAAAAGCGCGAGGTGGAGTACCTGAGCATCGAGGTGCGCTCCGTCCTGAACCGGTGCGTGAGCCCGCGCATGCCCTTCACCTGGACCTTCAACCCCTACCGGGGGTGCGAGTTC
>JACQXP010000436.1 GCA_016208645.1 Candidatus Methylomirabilota bacterium
CGGACCTGGTCGTTCCCCTTGCCGGTGGCCCCGTGGGAGACGGCATCCGCGCCTTCTTTTCTCACGACCGCCATCTGGCCCTTGGCGATGAGGGGCCGCGCCATGGAGGTCCCCAAGAGGTACCGCCCCTCGTACAGGGCATTCGCCTGGAGGCACGGGAAGACGAAGTCCCGGACGAATTCCTCCTTCAGGTCTTCGACGTAACACTTGCTGGCGCCGGTCCTGACGGCCTTCTCGCGGACCGGCTCCACCTCTTCCCCCTGGCCGATGTCCGCCACGAAGGCCACCACGTCGCAGCGGTAGGTCTCGATCAGCCATCGCAGGATGACCGAGGTGTCCAGTCCGCCCGAGTAGGCCAGAATGATCTTCTTGATGTCGCCCGCCATGCCGACCTTCCTTGCCCCTCCGCATTTGGGTGCAAAAGCGTTCGGTGGTTTCCGCCTATGGCGGATTCGGGTATTCGGTCGTACTTGAACCAACGAACCGTCGAACCACCGAACACCCGAACAGTTCCTTGTTACATCACCACCCCGCCGTCCACCATCAGCGCCTGGCCGGTGATGTTGCGCGCCTCCTCCGAGGCCAGGAACACGGCGGCATGCCCGATGTCCTCGGGGGTCTGCTCGCGCTTCAAGGGGATCCACTCCTCCACCCGCTTCTCGAACATCTGGCGCGTGGTGAGGTCCCGGTAGGCGGGATTCGTCGCCCGAAGCACCTCGCCGATGCTCTTCCACATGTCGGTCCAGAGGAGGCCCGGACAGATGGCATTCACATTGACGTTGTAGGCTGCCAGCTCCTTGGCCACGATCCGGGTGAAAGTGATCACGCCCATCTTGGAGACGCTGTAGGACGGCATGGTGAGACTCGCCAGCGGCCCGGCGATGGAGGCGATGTTGATGATCTTCCCGGATTTCCGCTCCATGAAATGCGGCGCGATGGCTTTGCAGGTGAAGAAGATGGACTTCACGTTCACGTCGTACACCCGATCCCAGTCGGCCTCGGTCTGGCGGGTGAAGGGGTGGCCGAGGCCCGGGATCACGCCCGCGTTGTTCACCAGGATGTCTATGCGGCCGAACTGCCGGATGCCGTCCGCGATGGCTCGCTCTACCTGCGCGTCCTGGGTCACGTCCACCGGGATGGCCGCCGCCCGCCGGCCGAGATCGCGAAGCTCTTTGGCCACGGTTTCGGCCGTGCCGAGCTGGATGTCGGCCACCAGGATGTCGGCGCCTTCCCGCGCCATGGCCAACGCGATGGCGCGGCCGATGCCGGCGCCGCCGCCCGTGACCATGGCCACCTTCTCTGCCAACCGCATCCTCACCCTCAAAAAAATGCAACCGCAAATAAACGCAAATGCACGCGAAGGGATCGCCCCGAAGGAGTATCACTCTGCTTCATTGCATTAGGAAATGTGCGTCCATTAGCGTTCATTTGCGGTTCATTGCTTTCGTCAGCTCCCTGGTCCCAGGAGCTTCACCAGGAGCGCCTTCTGCATGTGCAGGCGGTTCTCCGCCTGGTCGAAGATGATGCTCCGTGGTCCGTCCACGACCTCGTCGGTGATCTCCTCGCCGCGATGCGCCGGCAGGCAGTGCATGACCAGGACGTCCGGCCCGGCCTGGTCCAGCAGGGCGCGGTCGAGCTGGAATCCCTGGAAGTCGCGGAGCCGCTGCGCGTGCTCCTCCTCCCGGCCCATGCTGGCCCAGACGTCGGTGTAGAGGACATCCACGCCCCGCGCCGCGGCCCCCGGCTCGTGGGTCACGGCCAAACGGGCGCCGCTCAGCTTGGCCTGCTCCTGGGCCCGTGCCAGGACGGCCGGGTCCGGCTCGTACCCGGGGGGGCAGGCCAGCGTGAAGTGCACTCCCAGCTTGGCCGCCCCCTGAAGCCAGGAGTGGCACACGTTGTTCCCGTCGCCGACGAAGGCCACCCGCAGCCCGGAGAGGGACCCCCGCTTCTCCCAGAGGGTGAAGAGGTCGCACAGGATCTGCACCGGGTGATGCCCGTCGCTCAAGCCGTTGATCACGGGGATGCGCGAGTAGAGGGCCAGGCGCTCCACCATCTGGTGGCTGAAGGTGCGGGCGACGATCCCGTCCACCCACCGCTCCAGGTTGCGGGCCGCGTCCTGCACTGTTTCCCGCTGGCCCAGGCGGATGTCGGCCGGCGCCAGGTAGATGGCGTGTCCGCCGAGCTGGGTCATCCCGACCTCGAAGGTGACGCGCGTCCGCAGCGACGGCTTCTCGAAGACCATGGCCAGGGTCTTGCCCTGCAGCACCGCGTGCGGGGTGCCCTGCCGTTGCTTTGCCTTCAGGGTCGCGGCCAGATCGAAGAGGCCCTCGATGTCCCCCGGCGTGACGTCATCCAGCGTGATCAGATGGCGATTCATCCGAAACTCCTTGCCAATGAAAAACTGACAACCGACCAGGTCAATTGAAAACTGACAACCGGCAATTGAAAGCCGAACATCCGATGATTTCGGTTGTCCGTTGTCGGGTTTGCATTGCGTATCAACGAGGAAGTCCGTTCAGGGCTTCCTCGAGGATGCGGACGGCCCGATCCACATCGGCCTCGGTAACGATCAGGGGCGGGACGAACCGCACGACGTTGTCCCCGGCCGTGAGGGTGAGGAGCCCCCGCTCCATGCACCCCGCGACAATGGTCCGGGCCGGGACCGACACCTCCAGGCCCAGGATCAGCCCCTTGCCCCGCACCGCGGTCACGATCCGGTGTCGCGACTTCAGCGCGACCAGCCGGTCCA
>JACQXP010000437.1 GCA_016208645.1 Candidatus Methylomirabilota bacterium
GACACGGGCCCCACGGAGGCGATCTGGCGGCACGCACGCGGGGTGCCCCACCTCGTGGGGATCTGCATCGAAGCGACCTTCCCCAACCGGCTGCAGGAGATTGCCGATTACCGCGGGCACCTCACGCCCCGCAGCCTGGAGAAGGAACTGGACAAGCTCGACCGGGATGTCCCCGTGTACGTCTATCATCTCAAGCCCGCCCTTCGGTCGGAGATCCTGGCCGAGCTGAAGCGAGTGCGCCGCCGCGCGCTCCACGTATTAGAGGAGGGCACCCTGTACCGGTTCTGATGGGTCCATTCCCTGACCAGCGACCCGGGATTGAATCGGGTGCGATGGGCCTGCCGGGCGAGGCGTTGGCTGCAACTCATGATGGGCACGAATGGTGCGCAGCTCCCACCCCATGACTGGATGCTTCCGTCCGAAGAACGCCCGCGATCAGGCGTACGGGAGGCGGGGCGCCACCGCCGTGGAGCTCATCACCCTCGTCGTCCTGCTGGCGATCCTGGTGGCCATTGCCATCCCGAACATGAGCCCGGTGGTCTTGGGCTACCGCCTGCGGGGGGCCGCCTGGCAACTGGCCGGGGATCTGCGGCTGGCACGCCAGCGGGCGATCACGCTCCGGAAGCAGATCAGAGTATGCGTGTCGAGTTGCGCCATCACCGTGCCGGCGGGCGCCTACAGTGTGGAGCGCAAAGACGGGTCAACGTGGACCAGCGAGACGGGGACCGCGATCAAGCTTCCGCAGGATGTCAGTATCAGTGCCTCCGGCACCGGTATGGCAGTTTTCAATCTGGGGGGGGAGGCGACGAGCTATACCACGTATACTCTCACCAACCTGCTCGGCACATACGAGGTGGCGGTCGGCTCAACGGGACGGATCCGGGTGTGCCAGGGGACGTGTTCCTGAGGACGAGGGGTCGCCCCGGATTGGCGGGCCTGACCCTGGTCGAGTTTCTCTTCGCCGTCTCCATCACGGCCATCGCGGGCCTGGGCGTCGCCGGGATGTTTCCGGCGGCGCTGCGCTCGGTGGTTACCGGCGGGCAGACCACCAAGGCGACCGTCCTGGCGCAGGAGATGGCCGACATGATCCGGGCCGACACCTTCGCAAAGGCAGTCGACTACAACGGCACGGATACGACATCCAGCTTCACGTGCACGTCGTCCGATACGGTGTGTAACAACAAGCTGAAGTGGAAAAATGACCTCGTGGCGGCGACGGCCCAGGAGACGGGGAAGGGTCTGCCGAACGGAAAGGGCACGGTCTCCGTGGCCTGCGTGAACCCCGACGGCACCAGCAAGACGTGTGACCATGCAAACGACGACCTCCGGCGGGTGACGGTCACGGTGATGTGGGACCGCGAGGGCTCGCGGTCCGTGAGTCTGGTGACGTATGTCGCACGGAACGAGTGACTGGGCCTTCAGGCAGCGGAGCGGGGGATTCACGCTGATCGAGACGCTCATCGCCGCAGCGCTGTTCTCTGTCGTGATCACGGGCGTCTACGTCCTCTACACGACGATGCAGAGCACCCTGAGCCGGGGCGCGCTGAAGACTGACCTGCAGCAGAACGCCCGGGTCGGTCTGGATCGGATGGTCCAGGAGATCCGGATGGCGGGCTACGATCCCAGCGGGGCCATTCCCCTGGTGACGCTCCTGCCGAAGGCCGCCATCCGCGCGGCCAGCAGCACATGTCTGTCCTTCGTCTCCTACAACCCCTCACCACCGGAAAAGAGCGCGCAGATCACGTATGACCTCAACGAGACGACCCTCCGCCGGAAAGAGGAGCCCTGGGTTGTGGCCAGCCTGGCCTTCTCCGGGGGCAATGGTGCCCAGCCCCAGGCGGAGTCCGTGAATGCCTTGACGTTCACGTACTACGATGCGAACAACGCGGTCCTGACCCCGGTGAGCTGGACCTCAAAGCACCGCTGTCCGCCGAAGGCAGACCAGCCGGAGCAGGCCATCGTGCAGTTGGACTACTACCAGATGGATCAGATCCGGCGGGTGGCCATCACCCTGCGGACCAGCGACTCGCGGTCCGCGATCTCCACCGAGTACTTCACCCTGACGAGCGATGTGCGCTTACGGAACAAATAGGCACCCCCGGGGTGCGGCCCTGATCATCGCCATGCTGGTCATGGCGGTGCTGCTCCTGGCGGGCACGACCTTTCTCACCATCTCGTCCACCGAGAATGCGATCGCGCTGAACGAACGAGTCTCGGCCCAGGCGTTTCTCCTGGCGGAGGCGGGGTTACACAAGGCTATCGCGCAACTGAATGCCAGCTCGTCTTACTCGGAGGAAACGAACACGTCGCTGGGGAGTAGGAGCTTCACCACCACGGTCACCACGGTGGCCGGCTGCACCTTTACCAGCGCCCGCGACGTGGTGGTCACCGGCTCGGTGCCGGTGGCCAGGGGGCAGGCCCAGGTCCA
>JACQXP010000526.1 GCA_016208645.1 Candidatus Methylomirabilota bacterium
CCCAACATCATCCCCGACTACGCGGCGGCCCGCTTCTACGTCCGGGCCCTGGATCTCAACTACCTCGAAGATCTGTGCCGGCGCGTGGTGGCCTGCTTCGAGGCGGCGGCACAGGCGACGGGATGCCGGGTGAAAATTTCGCCTGCGGGCAAGGACTACCATCCCTACAAGCCGGTGTATGCCCTGGCGGAGCTATTCCAGCGCAACCTGGAATCGCTCGGGGAGCGGGTGGACCAGGGGCCGGTGGATCAAGAGCTGGGCTCCACCGACGTGGGCAACGTGAGCCAGGTGGTTCCCACGATCCAGCCGATGCTCCAGATCTCGCCCCGGGAGGTCACGTGTCACATGGCCGCCTTCGCCGAGGCAGCCATCTCCGATGCCGGCCAGCGGGGGATGCTTTTGGCGGCCAAGGCCATGGCCATGACCGCGGTAGACCTCCTGGTGGAGCCGGCAGCCCTGCCCCGCGTGACGAGCGAGTTCCGCGGCCACCCATCACCCTGACATCCATCCTGGGAGACCATGCCAATTCCTCGCCTGCTCGCCGCCATCGTCACGCTCGTTCTCGTGGGAAGCCCCCGGCCCGTCGCCGCCGCAGATATCGCCGCCTGGGTGTACGATTTTCCCCGCTGGTCGGGAAACCAGTATGAGGTTCCGATGGCCGCGCTGCCGCCGGCCACCCGGCAGGTGTACGCCAGCCTCGAGGACGGCCCGCGGTTCCTGCTGGACGACGAGTTTCGGGCGGGGGACATCCAGCGCCTCGTGGGCGCCCTGCGGGAGCGGTTCGGGATCGCAGCTCACGCCATGATCCTCCAGGACACACGCTGGCTGGACGAACCCGGAGGGGCCCGCGAGCGTCTGGCCCGCGTCCTGGCGCTGAACCGGTACGCTCCCGATCGGGCCTTCGCCGGGGTGCACGTGGACGTGGAGCCACATACGCTCGAGGACTGGGAGTGCGGCGGCATCCCGGAGCGCCGCGGACTCGTGCAGAAGCTCCAGGCGCTCCTGGCACGCCTCGCGTCCGCCATCCCGCCGTCGGCGAAGGACGGGGGTGGACGCCTTCGCCTCTCGGCCGCCCTGCCCTGGTGGATCGGCTCGCTCTCGGCCGAGATCCCGGAGGCCTCGCCCCGCCGCTTCTTCGAGAGCCTGGACGAGATCGTCCTCATGGCCTACGGCGACCCGGGCGGGCCCCTCGTCGGCGGATCGGGCCGCGCGCTGCGGGAGCGGCTGGAGGACGGCCGCCTCTGGCGGGACGTCCCCGCCGGGAAGGGGATCCGGATCGGCCTGGCGACGTACGAGTATGCGAGCGCGGGCGATCTGCTGGCAACCATCCGGGAACTGGACAAGGCGCTGGGTCGTCACGCGGCCTACCGCGGGACGGCGATCTTTCATGCCGCGGGTTCCTACGGCGCCCCGCTGGTCGCGTCCATCCGCGGCCTCGTGCAGGATGGCGCGGGGCAATCCGTCGCCGGCCTGCGCCTGAAGGTCGGCGACCGCCAGGCCGCCACCAACCGCTGCGGCCGCTTCGTCTTCCGTGACCTGCCATCCTCGAGGGTGGATCTCGAGGTGGGGGGCGCCGGGATCCGGGGCATCACGGTGCCGGTGACGGGCCTGACGCCGGGGCGGGAGCTGGAGATGGCGCCGATCGCGGTGACCCGCCGCCCGTAGTCTGCCAAGGGAAGCGCGGGGCTCGCATCG
>JACQXP010000527.1 GCA_016208645.1 Candidatus Methylomirabilota bacterium
GCGTCGCTGCACGCGAAGGCGACCCGGGGACAGCACCGGGAGGCTCTGACGCTCGTCAAGGAGGCGCTCTTCTTCCCGGCCCTCCTTCCGGAGGAGATCGAGAAGGCCCGTAAGGAGCAGCTCTCGGCGCTCTCGAACCTGGAAGAGGACAACCTGGAGTTCATCAAGCAGGAGTTCTACGCCCGCCTGTTCTCCGGCCATCCCTACGGTCGCCCGGTCCTGGGAACGCGGGAGACGATCCACGCCATCGCCCCGGCGGAGGTCAGAGAGTTCCACAGGACCCACTTCACGGCGGACCGGGTCGTGGTGGCGGTGACCGGGCCTGTCCAACCGCGGCAGGTCGCCAGCTTCATCGCCGGTCGCTGGGGCGACCTCCCCCGGGGCCCCGGGGCTGCGCTGGCCTCCCTGGATCCCCCGGCGCAGCTCCCCCATGGGGACCAGCTGGTCAAGCGCAACCGGACCCAGTGGACCATCAACTTCGGCTGGCCCACGGTGGCGTACCGGGATCCGCGGAGGGTGAGCGTGTCGGTGCTCCTCTCCATGATCCAGCACCGGCACTTCTTCAAGTACGTCTACCAGGAGGGGGTCTCGTACCGGAGCTGGTTCTCCGGCTGGGACCACCGGGGCACCGGCGTCTGGATCGTGGAGAACGACGTGGACAGGAACCGGTTCGACGAGATCGTGGGCAAGATCGAGAACGACATCCGGGAGTACGCGGCCGGGCCGTTCACGGCCGACGAGCTGACCAGGGCCAAGAGCCGGATGCAGAACAGCCTGCTGCTGGACCGTCAGTCGAGCCTGCGCGACACCTGGGGGCTCGCCGTGGCCGAGGGGAACGGCATCGGGTTCGAGGAGTACGTGCGCCGCCCGGCCGCCATCGACAGGGTGTCCCTGCAGATGGCCAGGGGCCTGGCCCGGGAGCTGTTCGGTCCGGGCAACTACCTGAGGTTGGTGATGAAGTAGGGGCGCGGTTCGTCGCGCCCCCACGGTCCGTCGACCGCCGGATCGCGCACCGCCAGGATCCTCCACCTGCTCCGCGGCGCTCGGATGGCGATCAGGCGTCGACCTGGATCCAGGCCAAAAGGGGGGGAAGAGGAGGGGATCCGGTTTGAGGTCGCGCTCGGGGGCGCGACTCGGACCCGGCGAGGCGCCGGGTCTTGCGAC
>JACQXP010000528.1 GCA_016208645.1 Candidatus Methylomirabilota bacterium
GCAAGCCGGGCGCGCCACCGGTCCGCCCCGGCGGCGGAAACCTCCCACATGGCCCAGGCCAGGGGCAGCGGGACGACCGACTCCTTGGCCAGCAGGGCCGCCAGAAACGCCAGGCCGCCGAAGGAGCCCCAGCGCCATCCCGCGCGCGTGCCGGCCGCCTGGCCGTGGAGCAGGGCCAGGAGCGCGAGGAGCAGGAGCGTGGTCGAGACCAGGTCCGTCCGCCCCTGGATCCAGCCGATGGCCTCGCTATGGGCCGGCAGGACGGCGAACAGCATGGCAGAGGTCCAGGCCGCCGTCAGCCAGCCGGTCGTGAGTAAGGCGACCCGGTACACCAGGACCGTCGCCAGCAGGTGCCAGAGGAGATTGGTGAGGTGATAGCCCGCGGGATTGGTTCCCCAGAGCGCCCGGTCGGCCCGGTACAGCAGCGTGACGAGGGGGCGGTAGTACCCCAGCGCCACATCCACGACCCGGACCTCGCTGCCGAAGATCTCGCGCAGGTTGATCTGCCCCGCGACCAGCCGGTCTCCGAGGACCACGAGGTTGTCGTCGAACACGAAGTCGTAGCGGAGGGTCCCCGCCAGAACCAGGGCCGGGAACAGGACGAGCAGCAGGAGTCGCCGCGCCCGGGCGCTCTGGTCCGGACCGAAGAGCCATGCGGAGGGGCCGACGGCGGTGGGGGGGGCGGCAGGCGCCTGGCCGGTCACCGGGGCTTCTCCGGGGAACGAGAGCGCAACTGCCCTTCCAGCTTGGCGATCTCCTGCATCGCCAGTTCCCGCACCCATTCGCTGGTGGCAGAGTCCCGCATGGCCTGCCAGAGTTCCAGCGCCGTCTCGCGCTCCCCCGTGGCGGCGTAGAGGCGGGCGATGAAGCGGGGCACGTAATGGGGACGCCCGGGCAGACGGTCGGTGACCTCGAACCAGTGGAGGGCTTGCCGGGAGTCCTTGAGATCCAGGTAGTAGGTCCGGGCGAGATCGTGGGGGAGCTCCCAGCGCGTGGGGTTGGCGCGGGCCCCCGCCTCCAGGAGCTGGACGGCACCCCGCACGTCCTTTGCGAAGTAGTTCAGGAACAGGGCGCCCAGGGAATAGACCTCGACGAAGTGCGGGTCCAGCGCAACGACTGGAAGCCGAGCGAGGCGACCCGCAGGGCCGTGGGTGGCGGCAGGAGCCAGATCCGTTCCTCGAGGCTCTGCCCCGCCCTGGCCAGGGCCTGGCGGTGCAGGGGGATGACGGCTCCGACCAGCAGTCCGAAGGCGAGGAGGAAGGCGACCAGGGAGATCCGGGCGGGCCGGAGATGGGTCTCTGCGATCACTTGAAGTCCCTGCGCTGGAAGACCCCGATGGCCAGCAAGAGCAGGACCAGGATGTAGACCGCCCCGTAGAGGGCCGCCCAGGCGATCCCCGCGGGGGAGAGGGGCAGGCCGTGGACGACCTGGGAACCGATCTGGAAGCGGCTCAGGTCCGGCAGGATCAGGTAGAGGACCTGGATGGCGCGGCGCAAGGCGGGCCCGGCAAACTGCTCGGCGAACCACCGGAGGTCTCCACTCAGGCGTCCGATGACGAAGATCGCCAGGGTGAAAATGGCGCTCAGGGTCGGCGTGGAGAACGTCGAGAACAGGATGGCGACGGCCGTCACGATCATCAACGTCAGGAAGTCGAGCCCGGCCGCCGCCAGGAGGCCCGGCGTCCAATGGCCGTCCACCGCCCACGCCAGCCCGACGACCAGCAGGACCATGACGCCCACCGTGACCAGGAGCGTGAGGACCAGGCCGATGTACTTGCCCAGCAGGAATTGAAACCGGTGGACCGGCGTGGCGATGATGGCGTAAACGGTCCGGCGTTCGATCTCCTTGGAGACGAGGCCGATCCCCAGGAAGATGGCGATGAAGGTGCCGAAGAGGCTGCTGCTGGCCAACCCCAGGTCCTTCACGATCTTGCCCTCCTGGCCGATCGAGAGCGAGGCCAGGATCGCCGAGGCGGCGATCAGCAGGAGGGCGAAGGCGAGGACCGAGTAGAGGATCCGGTCCCGCACGGCCTCCTGTAAGGTGTTGAGCGCGATGGCCTGGATCTTCATGGGGTGTTCCGCTGGACCTCTCGCAGGAAGGGGTCCTCCAGACTCTGCCGCTGCGGCGACACGCCCACCACGCGGGCCCCCGCTTCCAGGGCGGCTCGCAGGGCTTGGTCCGCCCTCTCCTGGTCCGGCAGCCGCACCAGGACGCCGTCCGGCTGATCCAACAGAGGCGCCTGGGCGAGGTCCCGGAGGACGATCGCCAGGTCGGAGGAGACGCGCTCCAGGATCAGCTCGACGGACTCGGGCCGGGCCTTGAGGATCTCGTCCAGGCGCCCGACGCCCCGCAGACGTCCGCCGACCAGGATCCCCACCCGGTCGCAGAGGACCTCCACGTCCGGAA
>JACQXP010000483.1 GCA_016208645.1 Candidatus Methylomirabilota bacterium
GCTTCGCGTGCTTTGCGGTTCAACTGCACTGTTCGGGATAAAGGAACTACCCGGCCTGAGAGACGAGGCCCAAGGAATCCATTTCAGCAGCCCAGGGGGGTGGGAGGGTCTGGCGTCTGGGGGCTCGGCGATACGCGCAGCCGCGCATGTCACACGACCGGCAGGGAGAGGCGGTGCTGCCCATCCTGGCCCCGGGTCCGATCCCCACGGCGAAGGAGATGGACTTGCGCGGGGTCATGACGCAGTACTCGGTGATCCGGACGCCAATCTTCTCTGCGGGAAGGAGCGCAAAGACTTTCTGCTGCTCCTGGATGGCCCAGCGCGGGTATCCCGGGCTCTCGCGCGGCGTCACCTTGAGGTCTTGGGCCAGGCGTTCCGCGCACAACTGGCGATGAAATCCCTCCGCCAGCGCCTCCACCGCCACCGATCCCAGGCTATCCAGCATGGAGACGAGCGGAAACTCCCGCGCGGCGAAGAGGCTCTCGATCCGCTCCTCGATGCCCTCCCCCACGGTACACACGGCGAGCCCCAGCGTGGTGATGGGGCCCCATCGCTCGGGGATCTCCCGGATCAGCAGGTCGGATCCGCCCCGGAGCCGGCAGCCGGCCGCGTCCACCGCCTCGACCTCGAACTCCTGGTACACCCAGCGTGGCCGGAAGGCCTCCCGGGCCTCTGCCAAGCCTGCCTGCAGGATCTCCAGGACCTCGGGGGTGGGGACATCCGACGGGCGACGGTATCCCTGAAGGCGCAGGATTTCCTGCGGGTCAATCTCGAAACTCAAACCACCCATCTGCGCTCTTGGCTGATAGCTCATGGCTCATGGACCACACTATGAGCCAACAGCCATGAGCTATGAGCTACGCGTGCGTCGCCTCCGCACCACCTCGGCGAGGCGGGCGATGTGGGTCGGCGTGCTGCCACAGCAGGCCCCCACGATGTTTGCCCCGGCATCCAGGATGGGTGGGTAGCCTGCGGCCATCTCGTCGGGAGGCAACTCGTAGATCGTGCGACCGCCCTGGATGCGCGGCAGGCCCGCGTTGGGATAGGTGATCAGCAGTCCGTCGCTCACCCCGCGCATCGCCTGGATGATGGCCGCGGCTCGCCCCGGACCGCCGTCGCCGCAGTTGCAGCCCACCACATCGGCACCCGCTTCGAAGAGGATCCGGGCCGCTTCCTCCGGGCTGGTGCCCCACATGGTCCGGTCGCGGTTCTGGTCCTTCTCCCACTGGAAGAACATGCTGCACATCACCGGGAGGCCCGTGCTCTCCCTGGCCGCCCGGATGGCGATCACGGCTTCCTCGGGATACATCATCGTCTCGATGGCGAAGAGGTCCACGCCCCCCTCCGCCAGGGCGAGCGCCTGCTCCCGGAAGTTCGCGTAGAACTCCTCCTCGCTCGTGTCGCCCAGCGGCTCGAAGGTGTCGGGCAGGTGCCCGGTCGGGCCGATGGAGCCCGCCACGTACTTGTCGGGAGGGCACGCGCTGCGGGCCAGCCTGGCCCCCAGGACATTCAGCTCCCGCGTCCGGTCGGCCAGGCCGTACGCCTGGAGCTTCAGGCGGGTGCCGCCGAAGGTGTTGGTCTCGACGAAATCGCTGCCCGCATCGAAGTAGGCCTCGTGGATGGTCCGGACGATATCCGCGTGCGTCTCGTTCCACAGTTCCGGGCAGGCTCCATCTACCAGCCCCGCCTCGAACAGCATGGTCCCCATGGCCCCGTCAAAGACCAGGACCTCCGATTTCAGCCGTTCCAGAAACTCTTTGCCCCGGGGTTCCATCTCGCCCTCAGCGCAATTGAAAATGTTAAACCGACAACTGACAACTGACAACCGGTAACAACCATATCGCAGCCTTCGCCACGGCATTGGACCCGATTTCAAGTGGCCGGTTGTCGGTTGTCCGTTGTCCGTTTTTCATTGAAGGGTGTTTCGCCTTTCCCGACAAGCGCCTTGGCCCGGACGACGGCCGCGGTGGAGTCCTTGGCATAGCCGTCGCCGCCAATGTCATCGCAGAAGGCCTGGTTGACCGGCGCCCCCCCGACCATCACTTTCACCCGGTCGCGCAGGCCGGCGCGGGCGAGGGCGTCAATGGTCCGCTTCATGCCTGGCATCGTCGTGGTCATCAGGGCGGAGATCCCGACGATAGTGGCCTCCTTCTCCTTCACTGCCTCCACAAACTTCTCCGGGGCAACGTCCCGGCCGAGGTTGAACACCTTGAAGCCCGCCCCCTCCAGCATCATGGCCACCAGGTTCTTCCCGATGTCGTGCAGGTCCCCCTGGGCGGTGCCGATCACCACCGTTCCCGGGTATTCATCCGCAGCAGCCTGGGTCAGCAGCGGCTTCAGCAGATCCAGCCCCGCGTACATGGCCCGCGCAGAGAGCAGCACCTGCGGCACATAATACTCATTCCGGCGGAACTTCTCCCCGACCACATCCATCCCCGGAATGAGCCCCTTGAAGATGATCGCCTTGGGGTCGAGGCCCTCTGCCAGAGCCTGTTTGGTCATCTCGCCCACCACGATGTGCTGCCCCAGGATCAGGGCCCGTGCCATGGCCGGAAAATCGAACGTCTCTTCACCCATGAATGCCTGATCTCATTGGAAACCGGAAGCTGGAAACTGGAAACCGGCCATGAAGTACCCTGACTGGCGCCCCTTCCTGTTCAGGCCCCTCCTCAGGATTCTCCCAGTTTCCAGCTTCCGCCCTGTCCCCCCTCATCCGTCCCTTCTCCCCCCTGGGGGGAGAAGGTGGGGTTGAGGGGGCTAGTCCCAGGTGCGTTCGTCCAGGATCTTCTTTGCATCCTGGGGCAGCGTCCCCTGGGGGACGACCTCGACGCGGGTCCGAAGCTTGATCGCCTCTCGGAGGCTCGACTCCAGCCGTGTGACCACGTCCCCCGGCGCCCCGGCCGTCTCGATCCGGAGCGTGAGGTCATCCTCGAAGCCGACCCGGCGGACGACGAGCTGGTGGCGGGTGACCCCGGGCATCTCGGCCATCACGGCATCCAACTGGCTCGGGTGTACGAACATCCCCCGGATCTTGGTGACATCGTCCACCCGTCCCAGGATCCGCGTGAGCCGGGGGGTGGATCGTCCGCAGCCGCACGGCACCGGATCCAGCATCGAGAGATCGCCCGTCCCGAAGCGGATGAGCGGGTACACCGTGTTGAAGGTAGTCACCACGACCTCGCCAGCCATGCCGTCGGGAACGGCCTGCCCCGTCTCCGGGTCGGCGATCTGGAGGATCAGGTCCTCGGCCACGTGCATGCCCGAGTGCCGGTGACACTCATAGGCGATCAGCCCCAGATCGGCGCTGGCATAGGCCTGGGTGACGCTGACCCCATACTCCTTGCGCATCACGGTCCGGAGCGATTCCGGCTGCATCCCGCCCGAGACGAAGGCTACCTCCAACGAGAGGTCCCGCAGCGGTTTGATCCCTGTCTCCTCGGCGCGCTGTAGGATCGTGTGCAGGAAACTCGGCGTCCCCACGTAC